>CAZALL010000012.1:0-20103 GCA_964485955.1 uncultured Treponema sp.
TCAAAATTATTGTCGTGTTCAATTAAAAGAGTCTGTTCCTCAAGGTTATATGGTTTTAGTTACAGCTCTTGCTAATTCTGGTTTACATGGTAGTGATTCTTTAATCCGTTGAAATTTTTTAGAATTTGGAAATATTCCATTTTTTTTGTATATTTTGTATTATTAGAAATCACGAGGCATAAAATGGCAAAAGAAAAAATTCCAATGACCTTGCTCTGTGGATATCTTGGAGCAGGAAAAACTACATTACTTAATAAAGTACTTACAAATCAGAATGGTTATAAAGTAGCTGTTATTGTAAACGATATTGGGGAAGTTAATGTTGATGAAACTCTTATTGCAAAAGGCGGTAAGGTTGAAGATACATCAAGTATTGTTCCTCTTACAAATGGTTGTATCTGCTGTACACTTAAGTCTCAACTTGCTCAGCAGATTGAAGATCTTATTAAAACTGGAAAATACGATTACATTCTTATTGAAGCAAGTGGTGTCTGTGAACCAATGCCTATTGCTCAGGAACTTGAACTGATTAAAAACGGATATATTGACAATGTTGTCGGAGTTGTTGACGCTGCCCGCATGGTTGATGAATTTGCATCCGGTGATTCACTTTTAAAGAAAGATATGGAAGAAGAAGATATTGAAAGTCTTCTTGTCCAGCAGGTTGAGTTCTGTTCTACATTGATTATAAATAAAAAGGATCTTGTTTCTGAAGAAGATCTTGCTAAGGTTCGTAAAGTTGTTACTACGATTCAGCCTACAGTAAAAATAATTGAAACTACTCACTGTGATGTTCCTGTAGAAGAAATTATCGGTACTCATAAATTTGATTTTGAAAAAGTTTATGCAAGTGCAGGCTGGTGCAAGGCTCTTGAAGAATCTGAAGGCGAAGATGACGAACACGATGAAGATGATCACGACCATGACGAACACGATCATGAGCACGAGCACGATCATGATGAACATGAACATCATCATCACCATCATCATAATGAAGGCGATACTGGTGCTGATGAAGATGAATATGGAATTTCAACTTTTGTTTATTACCGCAGAAAGCCTTTTAACCGCGAAAAACTTGAAGCATTTGCAGGTAACTGGCCAAGAAATATAATTCGTTCAAAAGGTCTTATCTGGTTTGATGATGATCCTGATAATTCTCTTGTACTTGAAACAGCTGGTCGTCAGATTACTGCAGGTTATGCAGGTCAGTGGCTTGCTTCGTGTCCAAAAAAAGTGCAGGAACAGGAGCTTAAGCGTAATCCTAAAATTCAGAAAGAATGGGATGAAAGTGTAGGTGACAGAATGATTAAGCTTTGTATTATTGGCCGTAACATGGATAAGGCAAAAATTTCTGCTGAACTGGATAAACTTTTAGGTGAATAAGTTTTACAGAAAATTTTAAAACTATGTCAATATAAAAGCGAAAAAAATATGCATTTTTTTTAAGTCAAGATTTTTTAATGGTTAGCCGATTAAATGGGCTATGAAAGTTAGGAAAAATAAATCTTTATTGCCCATTTATATTAAAGGCTTAGTTTCGGGAAAGTACACTTTAGGACAGGCTTCTGTTTCTACTGGTTATTCTAAAAACTGGCTTTGTATTTTAAAACATAAATATTTACGTGAGGGCTTTGCTTTTTTAGAACGTTCTTCTATGCGTGTGCCAAAAAATAAAACGTCTGAAGAATTATGTCAAAAAATTGTCGACATTTACGCTTCTGATTTTGGCGATGTAAATTTTAAATATTTTCAAAAATGCCTTGTTGAATTTTATGACATTAAATTATCATATCCGACTTTATCAAAAATCTTAAAAGAGCACGGGCTATTTTCTCCAGAAGCACGAAAAATAAAAAAGCGTTCAAAGTCAAAACGCCCACGCTTACGCCGTGAATGTGAAGGCGACATGATACAAATTGACGGAACTCCTTATGCATGGTTTTATAAGTTTGGTGATTTAAATCGCTACTGTCTTGTGGGTGCAATCGATGACGCAACTTCAAAAATAACAGGATTGTATATAACGCAGTATGAATGTCTGTATGGCTATCTTGAAATCTTAAGACAGACTTGTAAAAACTATGGAGTGCCACGAGAGATTTATTCTGACCGTGCGGCTATTTTTTGTGTTACTCCAAAACGTGGTCAACAAATGGACAAGTGGGAGCAGTTGTCTGTACTTCATGGTAAAAATACACAATGGCAAAGAGTACTTGATGAACTGTCAATAAATCAAATATTGGCATGGTCTCCAGAAGCTAAAGGACGCATTGAAAGAATGTGGCATACAATTCAAGGGCAACTTCCCATGTGGCTTAAATTGCACGGCTATTCAACAGTCAAAAAGGCTAATGCTCATCTTGATGAATACATTGCAGAATTTAATAACGCTTATTCTGTTCAGCCTAAAATAAATGACCCTTATTGGATTAACCCTCCACAAAATCTTAATTATATTTTGCAAGCAAGATTTTCAAGAAGAACTGACAATGTTGGTGTGTTTTCGTTTCACGGTTATAAATTTGTTTTACAGTCTCCTTATGCTTCTTACCGTAATTTTGAATTATGTATTTCAGAACAAGGGATTTATGGTTTTTTAGATGACAAATATTATCCAGTCCGATGTCTTGACCTTCCGCTTGACGGGTTAGGGGAAACAATGAGCCAAGTGTTAAAAGATTTAATTTTCCGCTATCTCTTTTCATACGCAAAAGAAATCAGTGCATAAAATTAAAAGAGAGCGTATATATATATAAATTCTATTCATTTCTATTCATTTCATTTCAATTCTATTCTATTCATTTCTATTCTATTCAGATAAGCGATTTTTTTTTCGCTTACTTTCGCTTACAATCGCTTTAAGTCGCTTGCATTTGCTTACATTCGCTTAGACAAAAAAGCGGTAAAATATTTGATTTTTGCCATTTTTAGTACAAAAGTACGATTTTTTACCAACCTAAAAGAGTTTTAACCTTAGAAAAATCTTCTTCACTTATCTGATAGTTACTGTAATTTTCTTCAATTTGTTTTTTTACTTCTTCACTTAAACTGTATTCATCAAGTTCAACTGTCGTTAAATATAAATTAAGTGTGTTTAATAATTTTGCACTCTGAAAGGCTGTAAGCATAAACTTAAAATTTTTTTCACTTTTAAATGCCACCACTTTATTTGTATAATCTCCGTATTCACAATTTACTCTTATATCTGGGTACTGTAAGACAAAACCTTTTATTAAAGAGTCCATTTCTGAAAGAGTTGCTTTTGGAACAACTTTATAAAAACTGCTTTTGTCTTCTGTTGTGTATTTAATTATGTCGTCCCCTGCATATTCTCTAGGATTTATATAAAGTGCATATGTATCAACAGAAGAAATACGCACTCTAAAATAATCTATAATTCTTTCTGCAACTTCAAGGCGATTATAATTTGCAGAAATAATTACATCATTTACCCCAAAAGAACGATAAATAAAACTGTCCCATAAGCCTTTCATTTTATAACCGTTTTCTGTATCCTGATAAGAGTTTATAATTCCGTCTATTCCAAAACCGCTCTGTGTTACAAAAATAATTCGCTCGGGTCTCTGCTCTTCATAAATCTTTGCAACAAGTGCTTGTAAATACATAAAATCTTGGTCTGTTGTAAGTTCGCTAAAGTTTCTACAAAAACCGTAAATAGTTCCGTCTTGGTCATCTAAAAATGGAAAAGTTTCTTCTGTATGAATTAAAATAACTTTTTCGCCTAAGTCTTCATAATATTTTTTTACTTTTAATGCACAACTAAACTTTCCGCTTGATGAATTAGTTCCAATTATCATTGTTGTAGAAAACTGTACTGGTGTTGAAGTGGAGCGATAATAGTAACCATAATCTTTTATTTCTTCTAAATTTTCTTTTGTAATAAGTGTATTTATGCAGTTGTCATAATTTTTAATTACATTGCTAAACTCATCACTAAACATATTCCCTAAATATATTTTTTTACCTAGCGTTTTTGCACTTTCAATTCTTGTGAGTAACGCTTCTATCTGTTCTGTAGTTTCTGTAATATTTTCTTGTGTTGTAAGTTCATACGGAATTGACCTAAAGCATACATAACAGTCGCACCATTCTAACGCACTGTCAAAATCTGCCGTTATTTTCATTTTACGACTGTCGTCATCTTCTGCCCCGTAAACTTCATTTCCTTCTTCATCAATGTAATAATTATTTATCTGAACTAAATCCAAGCCTTCAATGTTAGAAAAAGTATCATCATAAACTTTATATTCATCTCCTTCTTTTAAATACTTATACTGATTTGCTAAAGAAAGTACGCTTTTATTTATACCGTCAATTAAATATTTCATTTATTCCTCCAATTTTAATAAGTGCACCTTGTCGTGCATGTTGAGCATATATCACAAGCAACTTGTCCTTGTGTGTAATTTTTTATCCAGTAGTTCATTCCTTTTTCGCTGTGTATCATTTCTAAAAGGCTTTCTTTTGTAAATGGTTCATAATCGTAAATGTTTCCAATTGCATAATCTCTTTTTCCGTTTAATGACAGACACGGATAAATGTATCCTGCACTATCAAGAATTATTGAAAGATAAACAAAGACACAATTATTGTAATCACAAAAAGGTTTTACTTCTTCGGGGTTTTCATTGTTGTGGACATAACTTACATTTGAACCTTCTTCTATAGGACATCTGTAATTTCTTACAAGTATCGGTACTATTCCCCTTTCCTTAAATGACCTTAAATGTTCGCTTAATCCGTCTGTTGTAACATGGACTTCTTTTCCGCACTCTTTGCATGTTTGTGTTAAAAAAGCGATTGTCTTATCACGTTGCTCTTCATTTATACTTACAAGTGAAAATGACGGAGCAATTTTTAATTCACTTATATATCGTTTTATATTTTTTACAAAAGTATTAAAGTCGCCTTTACCTTGGTTTTCTGTCCAGCTTTCTTCATCATAACCCCAACATGAAACGCTTATTGTCCAATATATACTTACGCTGTTTAATAATTCTATAAAACCGTCTGGAATATATCGCCCGTTTGTGTCCTGCGTAATTCTTACATATGGAACTTTTAAGGAATCGCAATATTTTATTATATCCAAAAGATAAGGGTACAAAGTAAGCTCTGCTGAACAAGTGGGGTAAATGTCTTTTATTCTTAAATCTCTTATTACTACATTAAGTACTTCCTTTGCTTTTTCAAGTGGAATACATGGTTCTTCTGTAATCCTTCCGCAACAGTATTTGCAAGAAGCGTTACATGTGGAATTAAAAGAAAGTGCCGCCTGCCTTAAATAAAACTCTGGTCTTGTAAATATCTTAGGATGTTTTGTCTGCATTACTCTCCTCCTGTTGACTCCTGCCATGTTGGGGCCAATGTATATGTCTTTCTTATTGAATTTCCATAATATGAATCTTTAATTGTGATTATTACGGTTACATTTGCACTGCTACTGCCACCCGTATATTTAAACTGTATAGAAGCTGAATGGTCATAAGGTGTACTTATATTGTCCTTAGACCATGAACCTTGTTTTGTCACTGTAAATTCACCGCCACCAGTGTTATAGTCAACGTCTATACTAAAAGCCCCTGCATTAGTTGAATAAGATATTGGTGTTGCCCTAAAAGAAAATGTCAAAGTCTTAATATATTTTTTATAATTTCCGCTTATATAAGAAGTAGTTGAATCACTAAATGATATATCAGAAAAATCAAGTTGTATTCTGTCGCTTCCGTCTAAACCGTCGATGTATACATATGACATGGCGGTTTCTGAAAGCGAAGTATTTCTTGCTCCCACACTTTTACTTGTTGGGCTTACCCTATATGCTTTTGAAAGCCCAAAAGAAACACTGTCTATTGAGCAACCAGTACACGCTTCCCACCACCAACCATCAGTTAATACTTTGGCACTTTGATTTCCGCTTGTCCCTGCCGTAAATGTCCATGACTTAGTTATAGTATGAGAAGAAAACTTATAAGTACAATTAATCGTTACATCACACGCAAGGGGATTTGATAATAAAACAGTTGCTACGGCTGTTCCTGTAAAAATTGAAGCGTATGCACTAATAAAAGCCAAGTCCCATAATTCTTCTCCACTGTGTGCGTATAAAGTTGTATCACCTTTTTGTACTGCAATAGTTTTGTAACTTGGTTTTGTTGAAGTAAGCGGAACTGCCCACCGGTCCCCGTTTTTTTCATAGGCTAAATAATGTTCTCCAAAATGTTTTTTTATTACTGCTGTGCGATAAATGCCTGTGAGTACTTTTTGACCGCTTTCTGTGTAAACTGCTAATCCCATTTTATACCACCCATATCATTCCATCTGTTTTTGTACTTGGTTCTGTTGTCGGTATCGCAATGGCTGTAGAAAAAGTCTTTGCTCCGTTAATAGTTTGGTCACCTTCAAGGGCTACATATTTTTGTAGTTCGCCGTAAAAAATTTCTAATAAATCTGACTGTTCAAAACTATATAGCCCATATGATTCTGTATCATCAGAAGTAGATTGAGTTGCAAGTGATAAAAACCATTGCTTATCACTGTAAATAAAAAATGGAGAATGTCGTTCAGTTTTTGCAAAATAGCTTAAGTCTAATTTATTAACTTCCCATGAAAGTAAATTTACAGAACTAGAAATGTAATAAAAATTATCATCTCCAAGATAAATGCAAATGTATTTCCCGTAAGCATAAATTATTTGAGAATGATAATCATAAACTTTTGGTAATTCCCCAATTTGTGAAAAGTGAATCCCGTCCACACTTTCATAAATTATTTTATCATAGACCCCAATAAATCGATTCCCTTGCTCATCAAAACTAATGTAATCAAGAACGATGTCCGCTTTTGTCCATGTAGCGTCATTTGTTAATGGAGAAGTTATATAATAATACGCACAATGTTCTGCAAGTAAAATATAGGGAGAGTTTTCTGAAAAAGAATAAATCCGGACATTATTATTTTTAAGCGTTGATAGTGGAAAAGAAAAAGACTGACTGCTTGTAATATTTGTTGTATATGCATTGTGAGAAGTAGGTTCTATTAAATCTAAATGAAATAAAAAATTCCGTTCAGTTTCATCTTCGTTTAATCCAGTATCTACTAAAATTAAAGCAAAATTCCCTTCTAAATCTGTATAAACAGAATTATGATATCCGAATTCATTTTGTCTAGATTCTATACTCGCAATTAAAAACTCATTATCAAACAAAGTTTTTGCAACATCTGCAAAATAAGTATTACCTGGGGCTTGAAAAACTCGTGTAGCTTTGGAGTCACCAATAACGGTCTCGGTATAGTAATAGCCATTATATTCAACCCATAAATAATGAGAGCTGATGGATTTACTTAAATAAATCGGTATATAAGGTTTTTTATCAGTGCTGTATAAAGTGAGAACACTCCCATCAATTTTTTTATAAAAAGAAATTTTATTTACAAAATCATCAGTATTTTTTTTAAGTTTAAGTTGTGATAAATTCTGACTTTTATAGCCCAATTTTGCATTTACATAGCCATTTATCATCATGTGTAAATATGAAGAATTTTCTATTTCTGTTTCCAATAACGGCTCGTATTCATAACCTGTATAACGCTTAATTCCAAATTCATAATCAGTTGAAGTTTCGTCTGTTGGGTCAAGTCCCATGTAAACTAACTGGCTATTTTCTTTTTGTGTGTTTACAGAACCTACATATTTATTAAACAAAACCTTTTGTGTACTAAGGTTTTCAATAAATGCGTCTGTTGCAATTAGTCGGCTCACAAGGGCTACTGCCGTTGTATTTTCAGAAATGTTTACAACAGAACAAATATCACTTAATGCCGTCATGTTATGACTGTCGTCTGTGTCTAATACCCATTGACCATTTGAATAAACATAGACACACGCTTGCTGTAAAATTAAATTATTAAAAATCGTTCCGTCTGTGCCTGTCCATGTAAAAAACTCGTTTTCTGAAGGTTCTGCTACTATATTTGCAGTGTCTGTAATTGCTCCGTCATAAATAGCAGTTATTTTTGTAATTTCTGATACTTTTTGAGAAAGACTTGTTATTTGAGTTTTTACAGAAGATACTTGTCCATTTACAAGTTGCGTTGCTTCTGCGTTTGTTATCGTATCTAAAGGAATTGTATTTGCTGAACTTATTTTTTTCTGTGTTATATTGCTTTTATATTCTGGAATTTCTCCACTGTCATAAATTGCTTCATCATAATTTACAAGTTCAAGAGTAAAGCCGTAATCATTCCGCTTTATATTACTAATTAAATATTCTGTAGAAACATGAGAAAATTCTCCATTGTCGTCCAGTTCTCCAAACGATAATATATTGCCTGCTTCGGGTTTTGCTTCTGCATTTGTTTGTATTTCTGTTGTAACTGTTAATTCTGTTGTAGTGCCTTCGCCCCGTACTTTAAGCGGAACTGTTTTTATTCCGTCACTGGTATAACAATTTACAATTATTCCGTAAGTTTTAGATGTTTCAAAAGTTAATGGCTCGTTTGTGTAAATTTTTGTTAGTAAAGTGTTTTCCCATACGCATTTATTGATTGTAAAACCTTTTCCAATTCCGATTTTTAAACTGTCATCTTGAATTAAAACTTTAGAATATGGGGTGTAAAATATTCCTTCATTTCCTGTTTGTATTGTTGTTGTTTTTGGACGTAATACTTCTATTGCCATTAAACGACGTGCATATTTTACTATATGCTCATATGTTGTTATTCCTGTTACATTTAAATCTTTAATTACGCTGTCTTGGTCAAGTGTGCGTCCTTCTCTCATTACAAGATACGTTTCTTCTTGATATAAATCATCTTTACTTGAAATATATTTTATTCTTAATCCGTCAGTCTGCCTGCTAAATGTTTTTTTATTTTGAATGCTAATAATATTTTGCGGATTGTAAACGGCTAAAGCATTTTCTTGAGCTCTATCTATTGCGACTGCTCTGCGTCCGTAAATGTCATAATAAAGACATGCTCCAGTTGCTTCAAGAATATAATTTAAGATGTCGTCTTTTTTAGTATTCTGTGTTATTGCATAATCAAATTTATATCCTTTGTTTTCGCAATATTCGTAAAAGTCTCCTAAACTTTCTAAATCTAACTCACTGTCATCATATTTACTTGCGGGGTGGCTATCGCTTGTTTCAATTTCTAAAAGCCATGAAGCAGGATTTCTTGTTTGAGTTTTTGTATCGCTCCATTTTGTGCCGTCCCACGTTCTTGCAATTCCTTGAGTTATGATATTTATTTTTTTTAGTTTATCTTCATTATTTTTTGTTGCTTTTAATTTTAATCCTAAAATTGTACAGAATGCTCTTTCTCTATCTTCTACAATCTTACAAGGTACTAATTCACTAGTGCTTTTATCGGGGTCAAAACAAGTTGACTGATAATATAAAACATAGCAGTCATTTTTAATTGAACTAGAGTCACTGTTTCCTTCATTGCGTACTCTTATATAAATTGCACTTTGTCCATTTTCTTGTAATGTCTGATAATCAGAAAGTGCAAAATCTTTATGTGCTGTAAATCTTAATTCTTTACTTGAAATATTACGATTAAAGGTATTTGTTTGCGTCCCGTTGTTGTCAAATGTAAAACTTGTCCATGTAGTCCCACCATCTAAAGAATATTCTGGAACAATATTTGTCTGTGTTGCGATTGCGTCTCCGTTGTCGTCCAGTGCATAAAGACCGTAAGGGAATGAAATAGCAACATCAACATCTTTAGCGTAAGAGTTTAATGTATATGTTAAATAAGTTTCTGTTCCTGCTTTTACATCGCTATCATGTGGAATCTGTTCATTGCAGGAAGTGCTATCTACTTTATAATTTAATTCTGTTAATTCACTTAATAAAGCACCGTCTTGTGCTATTTCGATTTGTCCGTCTTCTGCAAAAATACCAGCATCAATACTATAAACCCCTTCTTGCGGTGTAGTATCCGTAAAACTTTTTATTTTAATGTCGTCTATAGAAATTGATTTTAAAATCTGTTTGTTAAATCCGCATTCTAAAACTGAATAAATATATTGGTCTTGTCCGTCTGTTCCAGATAATTTATAGAATGGGTTACAAAGTAAATACGGGGTAAATAAATGACGTCCAATAATATAAGGCTGGCTGTTACCCGTTGCCACGGTATTACTTGACCCACGCAAAAAAGGGCGATTATCAATATCGCTTTTATTTGTAGTTTTTTTTATTTTTTCTAATTCCTGTTGAGCTTTTTGGGCTGCGACTTTAGCATTATATGCCGTTTCTCCTAGAGCAACTGCTACAGGAAGAACAAGGACAGCAATACTTATTAAAATAGCCGTTGTTGTTCCTTGTGGGGTTTGCCTTATCATTATTATGTCATTTTCTTTTAATTTATATGTTTGTTTTTCAATTTTTCCGTTTATTACAATAACTGCATTTTCTAAATCTATTGCAGGAAATGCTTCCTGTACTGTCTGCCCTGCCTGTACTACAACTGTAGTATGTTCATTGGATAATGTTTTATATAATGTCGCTTTCATTGATTACCTCGTAAAATGCAATAGGTTTAAATGTCTTTAATGGTGATATTCTAACGCCCTTATCTATTGTCGCATGAATAACTTTGTCACGTTCTACAATATAGCCTACATGTGTATTTCCTTTGTAAACTGAATACACAAGAGCTCCAACTTTTGCTTGTGTAATTTGTCTTACATTCAAGCCTCCGCTTATATAGTCGCTTACCTTATCTATAGGTAAATCCGCAATATCGCTATATAAATCTTTTAAGGGGGTTCCTGCACGTCTGCAACATTCAAGAACTAGTCCGTAACAATCAAAACCGTTTTTATCTCGCCCATGTCTTTTAAAAGGGACATTTAATAAATCATCATATTTCAATTATTACCCCTGTTATTGTAGGAATTAAAAATCAGTGCTGGAAATGTCATGCTCCCTCTGTCATCTTTACTTAGTTTCATTTCAAGTTTCATGCCGTCCCAACTTGCCTCTCCGTATTTGTGTTTGAACTGCCCCAACTCTTCAACTTCTTCCCCATTAAATACACCTATAACAGAAACATTGAAATAATTATTTTCTTCTAAAAGGTCTATTATTTCGTCATGCTCTACAAGTTCGACATTAAAAGTAGCGTCTCCTTCTTGTGAAGGGGTATATGTAAAATTACTTGCTGAATATGTAAGTCCATTGTAAACCATGTCTTTATTATCATTTATCAAGTAAATATTTTTGCTATTGTCGGGACTGCTTAACTGCACTAAAAAAGGAAGATTGTATCCGCCCCCTTCTGTTAATTCTTTTAAGATGTTCATTTTTATACCTCTTCTAATGTCAGACTAATTTCTTTATATTTTTGTCCAGTCCATGACGGAACTTCCGTAATTATGTATTCTTTTGTTTCATTTCCTGTAATAATATCTGTTAAATAAAATGGTTTTGTTCCGCTTTTAATTGTGTTTTCATACCAATATAAAAACCATTCAAATTCAGTTTTGCCGTCAGTTTTTGCAGTTCCTTTGTCTTTACACTGAATATTTACAGTATGTTTTTTTTTAGGCAAAGTGTTTTTTAAATATCTGATAGTCCTTCCGCTTTTAAATTCTACTTTTTCTGTATTTTCATTATATGAACTGTCTTGCCCATAAAACTTTGTATTTACATGACTGTCCCAATTTTCTGCCATTTGTTACCCCCTTAAATGCCGTAATAATTTCCGCTCATGCCTTGTTGTGCCATATTAAGCGATGAATTATAGCGTCCGTTTTTTAAACTGTCGTTTACTCTTGCGTCTATCAATATTTCTATTTTGTCTCGTGAAAGTTGCGGTTGTGCTCTTACAATATTTGACGCACTGTTATTTATTACTATATTTGCTCCTGCATAAGTGCCTGTTTTTCCGTTCATTGCTTCCCATAGATTACGCTGTTGTACGGCATTGGCTACAAGTTCCCCTGTTCTTGCATGAATGTAAGTGTTATCTGCTCCCATTGAGGCTCCATTCATTCCGCCAATAAATCCACCTGTTGCAAAACTAGGCGGAATAGGTTTACTTGCAATAATAGACGCAAGTTGAACTCCTCCTGCAGCTGCAACTAAAGCTCCAGTAATAAGGCCTGTAGCCCCGCCTTGTGCTATTGCTTGTGTTACACCTTGGGCAATATTTGCCGTTGCCTGTAATACAGACGCACTCCATTGAACCATTTGAACTTTATACTGCTCTTTTGCTGCTTCTTGTTTACTTTTTGTTATTGCTTCATTGTATTCTTCTTCGCTTATTTCGCCTTTTCTGTACTTAAGTTCAAGGGTTGCTTGTTCTGCCGTTGCTTCATTTTCAATAGTTTCAAGCATTAAATCGCATGCTTCGCTCATCATGCTTACTGTCTGCGATGTGTAATTTTGTATGTCACTTGCAATAGAATTTATTACTTCTTTACGTGCTTGGATTTCGGCTTCAATAATCTTTGTTTTTTGTTCTTCTTTTTCCTTTGCGTCTAATGTTGTGCTTTCGTTTACTTGTTTATCAAGTTCTTTTAACTCGTTGCTTTTATTTTTATATGTTGTCCAATAATTTTCTTCTGCTGTATTTTTTTCTGCTATGCTTTCAAGTAATGCCTCTTTGTCTGCTTTTTGTCTTGCGTTTTCTATTTTTTCTTTAGCCTGTGCATATTCTTCATCGATACGAAGTTTTTCATCTTTTTCAAGATTTTTCATTGAAATGACTGCTTGATATTGTTCATCAAGTTGCTCTAAAAGTGTGTCATACTGGCTTTTTGCATTTTCGGATATTTCAGAGGCTACATCTTCCCAATCTGTAACAAAGTCATTGACGGCTTCTTTAGCCTTGCCTTTGTCCATTACTTCTGCCCACTCGGCTATATCTTCTCTAGCATTTACTTCATGCTCATAAGTTCCGCTATTGCCTTTAAATGCAGGGTCGCTCATCATCTTTATGTATGCAGAAAATGCAGTATTATACATTTCCATTGCTTCGGCTTCTTCGCTTATTTCTTCGCCGTTTATGCGTCTTTGTTTTATTTCTTCCTGTTTCTGTCTTAAAGTTTCATCATATGCCGCACGCAATTTGTCCCTTGCTTGCATTTCTTCTTCAAGTTGGGCTTTTGCCTCTGCTTGTTTTTCTATTTTCTTTTGTTCTTCTGCTGCTTGCTTTTCTTTTTTTACTGCTTCTTCAAGTTGTTTTTCTCGCTCTTTAAGTAAAATATTCAAGTCGTCTATTTTACCCTCTATCATTACTCGAACACCTTCATCAACAGAACCGTTAAAATCTTCAAGCTGTTTATTGTATTCTTCAATTTCTTTTAGTATGCCGTTTATTTCTGTCTGTAAAGTATCTGCGGTGCGTGTTTCTTCTGTTTGGTTTGCCTCTGTTGCTTCTTCGTATTCTCGTCTGGCTTTTTTTGCACTTGCCCAACCACTTACTAATTCTGTAAAAAATGCACGTATTGGAGACATTGCCTTTTCAAAAGGTGCTCCCATTTCTTCTTTTAAATCGCCTATAGCATTAGAAAGTTGTTGTTTTGTTCCTGTTGTTTTTGATACTTCTCCTGCCATTCCTGCGTACTGGCTTGCAAGAATTTCAACTGCTTTTCCTTCTTTTAGTTCTTCTGTTGTTAATGCTTTTATCTGCGGTATTGTTTCGCCTAATTCGCCAGATAATCCACCATATGTTTTATTAAGATTTTTTACAGCACTTTCAAGCCCCATTGCTCCACTTGCTGCAACGTCTACAGAAGCACTCATAATTTTCATTATTTCTTCTTCTGTTCTTCCAGAACTTGCAAGCTGTGCCATAAGTGGCAATAGTTCTTCATCTCCGTATGTGCTTATGCTCTGTAATTGGCTTGCATACTGTTTTAAGTTTGTTACACTTGTTGACAATAAATAAGGGTTGTTTTTTGCTGCCTGTGTTAAGGCTACTTCTGCACTTGCTTGTTTTGTATACGCTTGGGACAGTTCATCAATAGTTTCTTTTGCAACTTTTATCCCAGCAGCAATACCTTTAGCTACTGTTCCTATACCCGAAAGGGACGCTCCTATATTTGCTAATGATTTCAGTTTAGAAGAATTACCAAATTTTTCTATTTTTTTAGTTATCTTCTCTAAGCCCGAGTTTAACCCTTTTTCGTCTACGTTAGTTTTTACGTCTATTTCTATTGTATCGTCTGCCATACTTATATAGTCTTTTTTTGTCTTGACTTTTTTTTAGTGCATGCTAGAATACAAATTGTAGGGGGCATAATATGTTTGAATATTTATTAACGGCACTCATTACATACTTAATTTTTCGTAAAATCTGGAAATGGTGCAAAAAACACCCTTGTGATAAATCTTTTTTAGATGATTAAAGAGACTGTTTAAATAATTCAATCCATTGTTTTAATTTTTTTGCTTTTGCTGTTTCAAACCATTTTGCACAAGCGTTAGGATTTTGACTTTTTGAATGGTCTAGGTTTACACCGTAATATTGCTTACGTACATATGGGGCTTTCCATACTATGCGACCGCTTCCTATTACCGTATTTGTGATTGCAGATTTTTGCATTACTCCAGTTTTTAAAGGGCAATAATAGTTACTATCATTTATAATTTGCACTTCCATTTTTGCTTGTGCACTTTTACATTCTTTTGTGAGATTTCTTGCTAATTTTTCTCCATTCGCTTTTTTTGTTATTTTGAATGTAAATAGTCCTTTATCTGCCATACCTTTATAGTCGTTTTAATTCTCTTTTTTAGTACTGTATAATTTTGCTTCAAATGCTTTTAATTCTTCATCGTTTTCGTCATCTTCTTGCGGAAGTTCCCAAGCACTGCGTAATTTTTCCATTTGTCTTGTATATGCGTCTCGTTTTCCGCTTGTGTTTTCCCATAATCTATAACCGATGATTTCATTTAATTTTGTATCGTGCAGTCCTTTAAAAAGTGATAGGAACTTATACCAATGTATTTTGCTTTCTACTAAATCAATTCCGTACTGTTCTAAAAACGCACTGTAAATATAATCTGCGTCTATAGTATAATCTACTGCTTTTTCTGTACTTGAACTGTCATTTTGTGTACGGGGCAATTTTTGTGGGGGATTGCAAAACTGAACTAATGCAACTAAGCCATTTATTCGACTTTGTGGCTTTTCTTGAATATACATAAAATCAAAATCTGCTGGCGGTGTATGATGATCCGCAATCAATTCAAGAAAACAGAGCCAATATTTAAATGATGTGTGAATAGGGTAGAGCTTGCCGTCTACTTCTATTGTATCGGGCAAGCGTGCTTTTTTTAAATCAATCATTATGAATTAGCTGTAAATGTTTCTTTTGACCATTCGCCTGCAATAAATGACGGTGTACCACTTGCAGAGATTTCTACTGCTCCGTTTGTGATTTCATTTAATCCTAAATCAAAAGTAATGTTTTCGTTTACTGTGTCCATTTGATTTATTGTTACAAGAGCGTCAATTTTCCATGCTTTATAAACTGTTTCGTCTGCATAAGTTCCGCTGTCTTTGTAGAACACAATCATTGCTTCACGATGTGCGTTTTCACCTGTTGCACGATTGTAAAGCATGTCAAAGATTGCTTCATAATCTGCTTCGCCCTTAAACATTGTCAATTCCTGCGAAAGACTTGGCTGGTAACTGTCGATTTCATTCTGTGGGTTTTCGCTAGAAATAAAATCAAAAGTTTTTGTCTGTGGGTTCATACTAAGGGTAAAACTTGTTGATTTTTTAATCTGTGTCCATACTGGACTTTCTTTAGTACCAGTGTTGATAAATGGCACTACTTTTGTCTTTTTAATTAAATCGCTCATTGTTTCTTACTCCTCTAAAAATGTGCATTTTACGCTTTCTGCGTAGGTTGTATAACCTTTTGCGTCTGTATCAATAAACTGTGGGAGCGTTACTGCTTCACAATCTATTTTTAATCCGTTGCTTTCTACCGTTGCACCGTCTAATGTATCTACAATCTGCTTTCCGTATTCCCGTGCGTACTCGGCATTTTTACATCTTGTATAAAATGTAAAGTTCCATGCAACTAGCCTTGAGCCGTCTGCATAGCGTTTTTCTGCCGCTGGTGTCGGGTCGTGTCTTACGCATGCACCGTCACTATCTTCATCGGGTATAAGGTCGCAAAAAATTGTAAACGGTAATGACAGAGCATTTTCTGTCCATTCGCTGATTATCTCGGCTATTTTAGACTGTATCATTCAAGAGTTACCTCCCAATGGTGTACAATTTCGCTCTGTGCATAACAGGGACTTACGCTTTTAACAGTAAAAGTTTTGCCTTCCCATTCAATAGCGTCATTTTCTTCTGGAAATACTGCGTTTACAGTTTCGCCTTTAGTGTTTTCATATTGCGTATTTACTGCGTCTATAAAAAGGGTAAGGCTATCTGCTTTTACTTCGCCAACAGTTCCCATTGTTGTTTGAAAAGTCGCCCCAATGCGGACACGTTTTAAAACGGTTTGTGAATAAACAGGGTTTCTGTTACGGTCTAAGCCTGCATTTTTCTTTAATATACAATTATGTATAAGAAGTCTTTTTGCTATAGGTTTTGCCATTAGAAAACTCCTGCGTCATAGTCGTTATACAGTTTGATTATATTGATTTTCTTTGTTGCTGCACTTTTAGCATTAAGGTTTATTGCAGATTGCTGTGAAGTTTTATCGTAACTGTATGAATAACCGTTAATGCTTTCACTTGCTACGTTTTCGCCTTCTGTGTTTCCGCTTGCTTCCTGTGCGGTCAAATAATCAATTTCTATCATTCTGCAAACGGCAATATCAATTCCGTTTTCTTCACGTTCTTTTACTATGCCATTGGCAACTAACTGTTTCATCAGCATTTTGTTGTCATCGGCATATTGCATAAAGTCCGCTTCTCTCGGTACAGCGGAACGCCCTAAAGTGTCGCTATAAAATGTATAGTTTACGTTCTCGAACATTCCGCTATCTCCTTATTTTTTACCGTCTTTTTTAATCTCTGTTTCTTTACTTTTGGTTTCAACAGTTTCATTTGTACTGCTTTTTTTTATACCTTTAAGTAAATATCCTACTGTCTTCATGAAGGTTCTCCTTATGCCTTATAGTGAAGATAAATACCAGCAGTTTTGTTTTCGTATACGTCTGCAAGACCATATTCACGGAAATTAAAAATCCATGCGTCTGCGTCTGGGTTATCCTCTGGTGGAATTGCCTTGCTTACGTTGTGTTTTGTAAACTGCAAGATTGCCGACTTTTCGCAAACCATAAAGTTAATGTCTGCACCGTCACTTGCTTTTGCAAAACCACCTGTTGTTTCACCTGCTGTCTTACCGTCTTTAAGGTCGATTGCTGTGTAAAAACGTGTTACTGGTACTTTTGTAATACTTGCAAATGCGTTTAAGATTTCACGGCTCTTAGTTGTGTCTACATTCTGTGCGGCAACTAAAAGAGCAGGGGTAATAAATAAGTGGCGGTTTTCTGCAGATACTTCTGCGTCATCCATTGCACTTGTTGCTGTCTGAAGGGCTGAAAGAACTTCTTCACCACTTGCAAGTGTTCCGCTTATTTTTGTACCTGCATTTTTTGCATAAGTTGCAAACCTAAAAGCGTCCTGTTCTGGAACAACTTTTGTTCTGATAAATTCAGAAGCAAGTTTACCAAAAGCAAGTCCTGCTGTTTCGTCATTGTCCATTGCGTCAACGCTGAACTTGCGTCCACGGTCATAGTTAAATGCAACAGTTTCATTTGTCATTACAACATCGCCTGTTACATATCCGCTGTTACGGTCATAGTCTCCTAAGCCGTCCATGTCCAATTTAGGAATAATAATTTCATTTGCGTTTGCACCCTGTTTTGCAAGTGTTGCATCGCTTTCAAGAACAGCGGTTTTTGCTGCGTTCTTGTACACTTCATCAAGTAAATCTGTGTACTTCTTAAATTTTGCAATCTGATTAGCCATTGTTTTAATCTCCTATTAGTTTTTAGGCGGTAAGCCCATTACGGCTCTTGCCTGTGCGTCATCGTCCGACATTCCGCCTTTTCCGCTCATCTGTGGCATAGTTGGCGGTGTTGGTTTACTGTCATCTTTAAAGATGTCGCTTTTGTCTTTTGTGATTTCGCCAAAAATATCATCAAGATTTTTTCCTTTACTTGTGTCCTCTCCCAATACTTCGCCCATTTTAGTAGCGATTGCGTCTCGGGTGATTTCGTTTACAAACTTTTTAGTCGAAAGAAAATCTTTAACTTTTGCCGAACGTTCCATTGCGGTAATTTTTGCCGCACTTTCTTCTTGTGATTTCTTTAATTCTTCTTTGTATTTTTCAACATCCGCTTTTGTCTGGTCATAGTCTTTGAACTTCTCAAGCGTTTCGTTTGCCGTTTCCAACTGTTTTTTTAAGTCGTCATAGTCGGCATACTTTGCTTTTGTGCTTTCGATGTCCTTTCCGTTTTCTGCCATAATCTTTCCAATAGCTTCTGCTGGAATTCCTAGATTTTCTAAAAAATCACGCTTCATTTTTGTTTTTCTCCTTACGCATTTTTTACGGCATTGCCTGCCGAATGGATAGAAACAGATTACACGCTGTTTCCCGTTTTTACTTTTCTATGTTTATAGTCATTTTAGTATTTCTTGATTTGCTTGCGTGTCTGCAATATAGTCAAATATTTTTTCCCAATACCAATAAGGAATTATTACACTGTCGTTTTCTGCGTCATACTTCCATACAAGAGAGCCGTCTGCATTATATGGGTCGGGCGGATATACTTTTGGGACTTGTTTACTGTTTATTTGCCCACTTACGCAACTTGCTAGCCATAGTGTACAAGTCATGATTATGGTCGCCAGTGCGTACTTCGCTTTTATCTTTATTAGCTTCTTCGATTGTTTTTGCTGTATGTTTTGCACTTTCTACCGCCTCTTCTTTTATTTTATTTATCTTTTCTTCTGTTTTCTTTTTTCCTAGGTTTAGAAGTACAGAGCCAACTCCAAAAAACAAAAATAATAAAACTAATAAACCTATTATTATCCAGCCTGTTATGTTCATTTTGCCCTCGTAAACTTATCAAACATTATGTTTAAATCAATAGTTCCTGCTCCTATTCCGTAAACAGTTGCCCATACTGCGCATATTTCTCCAGCACTTGCGTTTGGCATTAAGTCCAACCACTTAAAAACGGAACTTATAATTATTCCTAATGTGCATATAAACTTAAAAAATTTACTAATTGTTTTTGCTTTTACTTTTTTCTCTTCTGTTTTCTCTGTTGTTTCGTCACTCATACATTCTCCTTGTTGATTGCATATTGTACGCTTTGTCTAAATGCGTTTAATAATTCAGGTTTTTTTGTCCATAAAAGCGGACATTCTTTCCAGCCGACAATGTCATGATGTGTCGTTATGTCATCCGCTGTTAGTCCGTACTTTTTGCAAAGATAAGTACATAAATCTATTGCACTTTCGATTGTCTTTTGCGTGAAGTTTCCGTCATAGTCTGTTGGGCAGAGTTCTATTCCTATCGTGCAATAGTTAGGGCTTGTTGTCTGCCAATCTACCGCATAGTGCTTAAACTTTTTTCTTGCATAGTCTGTATAAATCTGTCCGCTTACAGGGTCTTTTTGACTTGTTCCGCAATGGTAGGCTATTTCATTTGTCGGAATTACTTGCAAAATTGTACCGTCCTGTCCGATGATAAAATGAGCACTTCCATATCCGTTCATACCTGTTCTTCTTGCTTCAAAATACAATCTGTTTTGTTCTGCATTTGCTTTTGGATTTGCAGTCCAATGTATTACAATACCTAAAAGTTCTTTAATTGGTCTTTGTGGCCTGCTATATTCGTTTGGTGTTAAAAGATTTCGTATTATCGTCATTTCTTTACCGCCTCTTTTAATTCTTTTAAGTCTTCACTTATAGCGTCTAACCTTGCCATAATTGCCGCTTGTGTTGCACTATATTCTGTTTGTCTGCATGCCAGTTCATGACGCTTTGCCCTTTCTTCTTTTGCGTTTTCTTCGTCTGTTTCTAGTTGGTGCTCCATTCTTCCAAACCTTACTGCCAGTCTTGCAACTGATGTTATTAT
>CAZALL010000013.1:0-19524 GCA_964485955.1 uncultured Treponema sp.
TAAAAAAGGTTTTGAATGGAAAAACAAAGAAAGCTGTTTTGCAAAAGTAAGTGAAGAACTTGGCGAAGTTGAAGAAGCCTACAGTGAAGTTTTAAGCGTAAAAAAAACTGAAGATGAAAAAGCGTTTACTGTAAAATCCAGTAATGAAGAACTTAATAAAAAACAGCTCCATCTTGAAGAAGAAGCAGGTGATTTGCTTTTTAGTGCAGCAGCCGTTGCATCTTATGTTGATGTAGATCCTGTTATTGCATTGGAGAAGGCAAACCGTAAGTATTACAGGCGTTTTACTTATGTAGAAAAAAAGATGAAAGAAAATAATATTCCTTTTGATAAAGAACATATTGAAGAAATGAAAAATTTCTGGAAAGAAGCAAAGGTGGTAAAATGATTTTTTATTTTTCCGGTACAGGTAACAGTCAGTGGGTTGCAGAACAGCTGGCAGAAAGAACAAATGACAAGGCATTTTTAATTCCAAAAATGATGAAGGAATTAGAAGAAGATATAAATGTTCATGCACAGGAAACTATAGGAATTGTCTTTCCCATTCATTCATGGAATGTACCTGAAGTTGTGCTTAAGTTTTTACAGCACGTACATCTTGATCCAAAATCTTATGCTTATGCAGTTGCAACATGTTCTAATGAAGCAGGACATGCATTTGATGTCTTAAAGCAGTCTTTTGCTTTTAAAAGTGCATGGACTGTTTTTATGCCTGAAGTTTACACACCTATGTTTGACCTTGATCCCCATGAACTGATGCGGGAAAAATTAAATGTCGCCCAGCAGAGACTCCCAAAAATTGCAGCAGACATTATGTCAAAAAGTATAGTTTCTGATGTAGAAATTGGTTCAACTCCGGGACTTAAGACTTCACTTTTTGGAGCAGCATTTTCTGTAAATACAAAAAAATTTAAAGTTGAAGAAAGCTGTAACGGATGTGGCGAATGTGTAAAAAATTGTCCTATGGAATGCATAAAATTGGTCGATTCAAAACCTGTTTTTGGTGATAAGTGCCAGCTTTGCATGAGCTGTATAATGAGATGTCCTCTTTATGCAATTCAGTATGGAAAAGGAACTAAAAAGCGGGGACATTACGTAAATCCTTTTGCTTCAAAAACTGGCGGTGAAGATATAAAAACATTTTATGCAATTCATCCAGATAACAGCCTTGCAGGTAAAAGCCTTGAAGACATAAAAGAAAATTCATACAGACATGTTGAAATACCTGAAAAATCTCTGGTACTTGAAAAAAAAGAAGAGTCGGAGAAAGAAAGCGCAATTTATTCAGATAAAGAAAATAAAGAAAAAACAAAAAATATTTTTTTTGAAGACGCAGAAAAACTTGTGGACGCAAAGGGAATTTTTGAAGAAACTCAGAAAATTTTAGGTGAAAAAATTGAAGCTAAATCTCAATTACAAAATGCATTTTTAAACGAAGCAAAATCTATGGGAGAAGCAAAAAAAACTAGTCCTGTAAAAATCGTAACCAGTGAACAGACAGGACTTTTAAAAGGAAACGGCTGGTTTGTCCGTGCTTTGATGACTGACATTGTTAACGGTGAAGAAAAAGTTACTGTAAGTGAAGTTCATCTGGGGCTTGATGCTTGTATTGAAAATTTTAATAATGCGGACAGTGCAGAATTTTGGTATGTATTGAGGGGTAGTGGTGAAGTTACTGTGTTAGATGGGGAAAGTCCACTAACTTACTGTCTTAAGTGCGGAGATACAATCGAAATTAAGAAAAATGTAATGCGTTCTGTAAAAAATACTGGCATGGAAGAATTTATTTTTGTTCGTGGCTAAAGATTTTTTTTACAGGATATTCTTTATCATGTTGATAGGGAAGGGAATTTTCATTATACTGTTTAAGCATCAAATAGATTGAGGTGCATTATGGCTTACTTTTTTGAAGAACCGTCACACACTTTTGGCGAGTATCTTTTAATTCCGGGTTACACTTCTGCTGACTGTATTCCAGATAATGTAACATTAAAAACTCCGATTGTCCGTTATAATAAAAGGGCCGGAGAAGAACCTTCCCTTACAATGAACATTCCTATGGTCAGTGCGGTAATGCAGTCCGTTTCAGATGACAAACTTGCTATTGCTCTTGCTAAAGAAGGCGGAATTAGTTTTATTTACGGTTCACAGACAATTGAAAATCAGGCAGCCATGGTTGCACGTGTTAAATCTTATAAAGCTGGATTTGTTAATTCTGATTCCAATATCAGACCTGATCAGACTTTAGAAGAAGTTGTTGAACTTATTGCACTCACTGGACACTCAACAATTGCTGTTACTGACGACGGAAGTGCTCATGGTAAACTTGAAGGAATTATTACAGAACGTGATTTTAGAATAGATCACCTTCCAAAAGGTTCACTTGTAAAAGATTACATGACTCCATTTGCATCTTTAGTTACCGGTGAAGACGGAATTACACTTTCTGCCGCAAATGACCTTATTTGGAAAAATAAAATCAATCAGCTTCCAATAATTGATAAAAACGGACATCTTGTATCTCTTGTATTTAGAAAGGACTTTGATTCTCATCAGTCACATCCAAAAGAACTTTTAGACAGTAACCATCGCTATATTGTAGGTGCCGGAATTAATACCCGCGATTATATGGAACGTGTTCCGGCTTTACTTGAAGCAGGTGTAGACGTAATGACTCTTGATTCTTCAGAAGGTTTTACTGAATGGCAGAGAAGGGCTTTACATGACATTCATGCTAAATGGCCAAATGCTAAAGTTGGTGCTGGTAATGTTGTTGACCGTGAAGGTTTTATGTTCCTTGCCGAAGCTGGTGCTGATTTTGTAAAGATTGGTATTGGTGGTGGTTCAATTTGTATTACCCGTGAGCAGAAAGGTATTGGACGCGGACAGGCTACAGCTACTATTGAAGTTGCAAAAGCCCGTGATGAATATTATGAAAAAACAGGTATTTATGTTCCTATTTGTTCTGACGGCGGAATTGTTCATGACTATCATATAACTTTAGCTCTTGCAATGGGTGCTGATTTTGTAATGCTTGGTCGTTATTTTGCCCGCTTTGATGAATCTCCTACAAATAAACTTATCATCAATGGAAATTATGTTAAGGAATATTGGGGAGAAGGTTCAAACCGTGCACGTAACTGGCAGCGATATGACTTAGGCGGTAAAAAAGGAATGGCCTTTGAAGAAGGAGTTGACTCTTATGTTCCTTATGCAGGACATCTTCATGACGGAGTTCAGCTTTCTATAAGCAAGGTAATTCATACAATGTGTAACTGCGGGGCTCTTTCAATTCCAGAACTTCAGCAGAAGGCAAAACTTACTCTGGTCTCACAGGCTTCTATTTCTGAAGGCGGAGCCCATGATGTTACTGTAAAAAATCCTTCTATTCATGCAGAATAGTTTGGTAAAGAATTTATTTGACAAAAAAATAAATGGAGGACTTTAATGAAAGTCGTTATTATTGGTGCCCAGTGGGGTGATGAAGGAAAAGGTAAGATCGTAGATTATCTTGCTGAAGATGCAAAATACGTTGTCCGCTATGCAGGTGGACCAAACGCAGGTCACACAATCGTAGTAGATGGAAAGCAGTATGCCCTTCATCAAGTACCAAGTGGAATTCTTTATTCAGACAAAAAAGTATTCCTGGGTGCTGGTATGGTAATTGATCCTGAAAAACTTTTTAACGAACTTAAAATGCTTAAGGATAATGGCATTGACTGGGAAGGAAGAGTTTTTATTTCTGACCGTGCACATCTTATTCTTCCACGTTATCGTCAGATGGATAAAGAACGCGATGCTGCTCGTAAGCGTCCTATTGGAACTACAGGAAGCGGTATTGGTATTGCTTATAGTGAAAAATCACAGCGTGACGGACTTCGTTTAGCAGATCTTGACTGGGCAGAAAAAATGGCTGAGTTTGAAGGTGAAGATCTTGAATATCTTAACCGTTATAAGGATCAGCTTATTTCAATGCGTGTAGATTTAACTGCAAAAATGTGGGAACTTCGCAATGAAAAAATCTTATTTGAAGGTGCACAGGGTGCAATGCTTGATATTGACTCTGGTACTTATCCTTATGTAAGTTCAGGAGCATCTTGTGCCGCTGGTGCTGCTACTGGCTGTGGAATAGGTCCTCATGATCTGGACAAAATTTTAGGTGTATTTAAAGCTTATGAAACCAGAGTTGGAAACGGAGCTATGCCTTCTGAATTTAATGATTCTGATGCACAGGAAAGTGAACTTTGCCGTTATGTCCGTGATACAGGCCGTGAGTACGGAGTTACAACTGGTCGTGCAAGACGCTGCGGTTACCTTGATTTAGTTGCCCTTCGTTATGCCTGCCGTGTAAACAGCCTGGATGGTCTTGTCCTTACTCACTTGGATATTTATGATCAGATGGATCAGATTGAAGCTTGTGTTGCTTATGATATTGACGGAAAAATTGTAACAGATTTCCCTGCAAATGTAGAAGCTCTTAATAAGGCAAAACCTGTTCTTGAAAAGTTTGAAGGATGGAAAACTTCCCTTAAAGATTGCAAGAGTTATGGTAAGCTTCCAAAAAATGCAAAGAAGTATATTGAATTTATTGAAGCTTATACAAATACACCTGTAAGCATTGTTTCTGTTGGCTACGAAAGAAACGAAACTTTTATAAGACAAAATCCATGGAAAAAATAATTTTTTAGAGATGCCCTTTTATATCCGTCATGTATTTATTAGAGATTTTCTAAAGATACACGACGGATTTTTTTTGCTTATACTGGAAAATCTTTACTATCCATCGCATTTTAGAGTAATATATCCGCCATGGAAAATATAGAGAAATTAGATGACAGTCATGATTTTACGACTGGAAGTATTTTTAAAAAGTTATCAAAATTTATGTTTCCTACACTGGGGGCTCTTGTACTTCAGGCAATGTATGGTGCCGTTGATATTCTTATCGTAGGAAAATTTGGAACAACAGAAGGAATTAGCGGAGTTTCAACAGGTGCAAACATCCTTAATATGTTTACATTTATTCTGGTTTCTTTTTCTGTAGGAGTTACAGTCCTTATAAGCCAGTATTTAGGTTCTAAGAAAAATGAACATATTACAACTTTGCTTGGAAATGCTATTGCTTTTTTTATTGCCGCAACAGTAATTTTTACAGGTATAATGGTTTTTCTGGCAGAACCAATTGCACGACTTCTGCAGGCACCAGAAGAAGCCTTTGACCTTACTGTAACTTATATCCGTATTTGCGGAGGCGGATTTATTTTTATAGTTGCCTATAATCTTTTGAGTGCTATTTTTAGGGGGCTAGGGGATTCAAAACTTCCTTTGATTTTTGTCGGAATCGCATGTCTTGTAAATATAGCAGGCGATCTTCTTCTTGTTGCTGTATTTAAAATGAATGTAGCAGGAGCTGCTATAGCAACAGTTGCCGCACAGGCTGTAAGTGTAATTCTTTCACTTATAATTATAAGCCGTAAAAAACTGCCATTCAAATTCAGTGTTAAAGAAATAAAATTTGGTCCTGAAATATATAAAATTATAAGAATAGGAGCTCCTCTTGCACTGCAGGAATTTTTAACAAGTATAAGTTTCTTAGCTCTTAATGCTTTTATAAATAAAATGGGACTTGATGCTTCAAGTGGTTACGGGGTTGCTCAAAAAATTCAGCAGTTTGTGATGCTTTTGCCTTCATCCCTTATGCAGAGTATGGGACCATTTGTTGCTCAAAATGTAGGAGCTAAAAAAGAAAAGCGTGCCAGAAGTGCAATGCTCTGCGGAATGGCTATTGGCTGTACTGTAGGACTTGTTGTAGGTCTTTTTATTTTCTTTAAAGGAGATATTGTTAGTTCATTGTTTACAAATGATGAAAAAGTTATAAAGAGAGCATTTGAGTTTATGAGAGGCTTTGCTCCGGAAGCTGTCGTGACATGTATCCTTTTTAGTTACATGGGTTATTTTAACGGTCATTCAAAATCAGTTTTTGTCATGGCACAGGGAATTGCTCAATCATTTATCATAAGACTTCCTTTAAGCTATGTAATGTCATTAAATCCAGAGGCTAGTCTTACAGGAATTGGTTTAGCAGCGCCAAGTGCAACTGTTTTTGGAATAATACTTTGCTTTGTTTATTATAAACTTCTAGGTCGTGAGTTAGACAGAAAATAATTTTTTTGACAAATAAATATAGAGACTTTATAATATAGTTATCAATGCAAGTTCTGGTAAAGTGCCAGTGGTTGGGTAAGCGTCATGTCGTGGCGTCACTTCCAGACTCTTGATATTTAAATCCTCCGTTTTGAAGCGTACTTCACTTCCGGGGGATTTTTTTTACTACGATACGATGTGTATTTATAAAAATTTTTGTATTTGTGCAAAGACTTTTTTGTATTCCTCTACTGAATTTAATAATTCACAATAAAATAATTTTGACTGGAAAAGTGTATGGTATGGTTCTTCTTTAGGAATGTCTTTTGATTTTTTATCAAGTTGCCTTTGTGTTGGAAAAATTAAGGAAACTACATTTTTTGCACCAGCATTAATTATTTTGTTGTCAAGAATAGAAAGTTCTGCAAGTGTGTGCTTAAGTGTTTTTATATCATTTATAGCATCTTCGCACAGTAAAATGGCAGATTTTGCAATTTGTTCAAAAAATAAAAGTTCATCTGTAAATTGAATTAATGCATTTTCAAATTTTGTTTTGCCTTCTGCAATTTCTTTGTCGCTTAAGGATTTTGCTTTTTTTATAAAAATGTTTTTTTCTTCCTCAATATTTTTTTTACATAATATTTCTTCTACAGAAGATTTTTTTATGTTTTTTATAAAAAGACTTTCGCCTGTAAGTGTGTATGTGTTTATTCCTTCCTTCTGTGCATTGTCACAGGCATTTTCAAACCACCATGAAAAAAGGCTCATTCTTTTGTCAGTTAAAATATTTTTTCCGTTAAAATCTTTTGACTGTGTAAGACCAGCATTTAGTAAGGTAGAGCAGTTTGCTTCTTCGGCAGTTTTTTTTCTGTTAGAAATACTGTGTATTTTTTCTTCAAACTGTGAACCGCGTATGTGAGTGAGTCTGTTTGGAAATCCTAAGTCCATTCCTGCAAGATAAATTTCTTTTGCACCGCAGAATTTTGCAAAGTCCCATGCAGATGTTGTTACGCTTCCGCCCGCTTCAATTTTTCCTTTACTGCCAAGAGTTTTTTCAAAGTACTGGGCAACGGGGTAAAGAGACGAACTTAAGAGAATGTTTTTGCATTTAAAAGAAAATACACTTGGATATACTCCGGGTTCTGTTATTAAACTGGAAGAAGGCGATGATAAAAATTCAATATGCTGAAAACAAACATATTGAGGATCCATTAAAATTATAAAATCAGGTTCAACATTTGCCTTTAAGCATGCATGAAGGGCACTTTCTACACAAATTAAAATGCTTCTTTTTTTTATTTCATTTAAATGTGGAAGAATTTTTGAAAGACTTGGCCCCGCTGCAAGAATTGTAAAAGGAAGATTTGTTTGATTTTTTAGGCAGTTGATTCCTGGCAGTTTGTAAAGCTTACTTAAATTTCTGCAACTGTTTTTTAACCAGAGTTTTGCAAACTTTTCCAAAGTATTTTCGTTAATCTCTTTTTTTTGTTTTTGTTTTTTTAACTGTTTTTTTACTTCATCATAATAGTTTTTTGCGTGTTCACTTTGTGATTTTACATTGAATGAATAAATTGCATTTTCTTCATTTTTAGAAATAATGGCTGCGACTTCTAAAGTACTTGCCCCCGTTAAGAGAATAAGATTGTTGTGTTCTAAAATATTTTGCCAGTCATATAAACAGAAAGCTGCAAAAAGATAGTGTGGATCTGCTTCAAGCAAAATAATTTTTGTGTCAGGGAATTTTTTTGCAAAAAGATTCGGGGCGTATCCTAAACCAAAAGAGTAAAAAACTGCACTCTGATATTTATCTGGATTAAAAGAAGAAATTAATTGTTCAGCTTCTTTTACTGGGTTATATTTTGAATGAAGAAGAAGTGAATTTTCTCTGGCTGTAAGAGATCCGTCTTTTGCTTTTTCTGTAAAAAAAATATTCTGTTCACCATTAAGAAAATCAGTTTCAAAAGAAGACAGTGCTTTTTCTAATGCGGGAAATCTTTTTTTAAAGAGAGAAAAATTTTTATTCCAGAGTAAGTTCAATTGTCATGTTCTCCGTAATTGGAGTTCCAGCCGGAGGGTTTTGGCTTACAACCCAACCTTCTCCCTTTATTTTTATATTTATGTCATCTCTTGTAAGAAGAGGTAAGATGTCGCGTTTTGGTCTTCCTGTAAAATCTGGAAGTCGTCCTTTAAGAATAATAGGTTTGTTTTCATTAATCTGTATTTTGCCAGAATGACTTAAACTTGCGGCACTTGCACGGTTCATTCCCAGATGATCAATAATTTCATCGGCTGCTTTTGCAATTACAGGAGCTACAATACGACCTGCATATGTTTCTCCTTTTGCTTTTTGAATTACAATGTAGAGAATAATTTCCGGATCTTCTACAGGAAAAATTGCCATGCAGTTTGAAAGAAAATCTGTTTTTGAATAACCGCCGTTTATGGGATCCGCCATCTGAGCCGTTCCTGTTTTTACACCAATGGAAATGTCACTTAGAGAAGCTCTTGTTCCTGTTCCACTTTTTGCAGTAGTTTCCATGCAGCTTAAAATATAATTTGCAGTTGATTCTTTTAATACACGTTTTTTTTGTTCAACCTGATGCTGGTATTTTATATTGCCGTCTTTGTCTGTAATTTTCTGAATGACAGTAAGTTGAACAGGCTGTCCTTTGTTTGCAATTGCACTGGCAGCTTCAAGCATTTGCAGGGCACTCACACTTATTTCCTGCCCAATAGAAATTGTTGCCTTACTTCTTCCTGACCAGTATTTGTCATTTTTTGTTTTTACAATACCTTTTGTTTCTCCAGGAAGTTCAATGCCGGTACGTTCGCCAAAACCAAAGAGTCTTATTTTTGCCAAAAAAGTATCAGTGTCTATGAGTTCACTCATTTGAGCTAAGGCATCATTGCAGGAATATTTTAGTGCTTCACGGGCAGTTACATATCCGTGGTGATCAAGACATGTAATTTTTATTCTGTCACCAAGTGATGTTGTTTTTTCAAAAATACCATCGCATAAAAAACTTGTATCTGTTTTAAATGCATTGCAGTCAATAAATGAAGCAACAGAAAAAATTTTAAAAACTGAACCAGGTTCATATGCTGTAACAGAAGGTCTATCTATTTTTTCACTAATACCAGCCTGACTGTATGCGTTTAAATTAGCGGATGGAAGAGAAATGTATGAAAGAATTTCTCCTGTCTTTGCCTGGGATGCAAGAATCATAATGCTTTCTGCCTGAGTTGACTTCATTGATTCTTTTGCAATTTTTTCAAGTTTATACTGAAGATTTGCATCTATTGTAAGATAAACATTTTTTCCGTAAGGAGAAGAGCCCGGACCCGTAGTAGACGGAGCAAGTTCTGCTTGTCTGGAATATTCAATACCGCTAAGTCCTGTTCCGTCATCTCCCATGTAACCAATTAACTGGCTTGCAAGATCGTTTTCGGGATAGACTCGTCCCGGTATGCGGTCAAATTTTGCAGCGGTGTACTGCTTTTCATCAATTATTTTTTTTAACTGTTCATATTTTTCAGAAGAAATTTTTTCTTAAGATAGATAAAACTGCTGTTTTGGGAAGAGCGTATTTTTGCTGCAACTTCAGAAGGCTTCATGTCAATAAGAGGGGCAATGTCCTGTGCAAAAGAATTAATTTCGTTATCTCTTAAGGCTTTTGGGCTTAGTCCAA
The DNA here is from genome assembly GCA_964485955.1 of uncultured Treponema sp. GTDB lineage: Bacteria > Spirochaetota > Spirochaetia > Treponematales > Treponemataceae > Treponema_D. The sequence goes on from CAZALL010000013.1 coordinate 9,834, forward strand.
AATGATAAAAATTTGTCTGAACTGCAAGAGGTTTTCCGTTTCTGTCAACAATAGAGCCTCTTTCAAGAACAGGTGCTTTTTGGCTAAGTTCAGTTTGAGAAGAAAATGCAAGTTTTCCAAAATTAAATAAGACTACAAACAGAAAGACGGCTGTAAATACCAAAAGTATCCAAAGTCTGGACTTTCTGAAGAAGTTGTTTGTCTGTCCACCCACGGTTAAAAATTATAATGTTTATATTCTTATTATTCTAGTAGTGAAAATAATTGAAGGCTTTGAGAATTTTTTCATATGATGATTTTATTCCTATACAAACGGACGGAATAAATTGCATATTTTTTGCTAATATCAATTTTTATAAATCCGATAATTTAATTATGGAAATAATCAACTACTTAAATAATGCGCAGAGCGTAAATAATGGCTTTCCTCAGTTAAAGATTAAAAAGCAGCTTAATAAAACAAGAAGTGCTTCTGTCCTTGCAATGCCTGTTGCAGAAAAAACAGCTTCTTTTGCTGTATCAAATTTTTTTGTTTCATTAAGAAATATATTTCGGAGTTTAAAAAAATATCTATGGCTTGTTGCAATAGTTTTTGTTGTTTGTTTAGTTCCATTTGCTGTAATTAAAATTGTCAGTTTAAGCGAAAGTCATGCTCGCAAAGTTTCATTTGATATAAATGTTGACGAACTTGTTGTTCTTGAAAATCAGATGAAAAGTCTTGCCCTTAACGTGGGTAATACTCATGATGCAGACGGAAATCTTATTTCTTCCGATGGAATTATTTTACTTCCTTCAGAAATAAATTTTAAAGAAGCCGTAAAGTGGACTGATTATACTGTAAAAAACGGTGATACAGTTGACGGCATTACAAAAAAATTTAATCTTAAAAATATTTCAACTATTATCGGTGTAAATAAAATTTCAAATGTACGTTCCCTTCGTGCAGGACAAAAAATAAAAATTCCTTCAGTAGACGGCTTGCTTCATAAAGTAAAGCAGAATGACAGTTTGACTTCTCTTTCAAAAAAATATGGGGTTAAAGTTGAAGACCTTCTGGATATAAATGATCTTTCAAGTGAAACTCTTGTAGTCGGAAGTGAAATTTTTATTCCTGGAGCAAGGCTTGCATCTGGTGAACTTAGAAAAGCTATGGGAGAAATTTTTGCTTACCCAATTACAGCAAAATACAGACTTACATCATTATTTGGAAGACGCGCAGATCCTTTTACAGGCGTTCCATCTAATCACACAGGAATTGATATGGCATGCCCAAGCGGGACTGCTGTAAAATCTGCAATGAGTGGGACTGTTATTTTTACCGGTTGGAGTAATATTTATGGAAATTATGTAATCGTAAAACATTATGACGGTTACCAGACTTTATATGCTCACCTAAGTAAAATTACTACAAAAAAAGGGCAGAGTGTAAATCAGGGCGACAGGCTTGGTCTTGTTGGAAGTACAGGTTATTCAACAGGTGCTCACCTGCATTTTAGTGTTTATAAAAACGGTAAGCTTTTGGATCCTTTTTCTGTGCTTAAGTAATAAGGAAGTATGTAAATGAGTTTTGTAAATAAATCAATTTGTGTTTGTGTCACTTGCGGAAGAACAGTCGATTCAAATTTTATTTATTGCCCCTGGTGCGGTCAGTCACGACTTGAAGAAAATGATAATGATTCTTCAGATATTTTTATAAATTATCTTATAGAACTTCAGAATGAAAAAAGAAACCGTCAGCTGGATAATATGGAAACAAAATTAGACAGACTGGATATGGAACTTTCATCCCTTGCATTGAGTGTGGAGATGCATAAATGAAAAGAAGAGTAATTCTTCTAAGCGTTTTTATTTTTTTATTTAAATGTCCAAATTTTTTTGTAACTTCTCTTTTTGCACAAACTGAATTTTCTAATCTTGATTTAAACAACAATAATGAACTTTTATTTACAATGTCACAAAATTTTTCTGGCAGACCTTCTTATTCAACTTTATTTTTAACTGAACTGGAAAATAAGAATGTAAAAGAAAGTCTTAAGATGCTTACATGTTTTCCAGAACAGATTCAATTTTTTTCTTTTAATAATCAGCTTGAAATACATAATCGTTTTGGAAAAGCACGTTATTCTTTTGAAAATAAAAAATTAAAATGGATATCATATACAGAACTTTCTCTGACCTCTTTTTATAAGTGCCCACTTTATTTATCAAGTCCTGACGGAAAGTACAGCCTTTATGTTTCTTCGAAAAATTTTTCAAGAGGTAAACTTATACTTGTAAATAATTCAACATTGGAAGAAACTGTAATTGCTAGTGATGTTGATTTTTCATATAAAGAAGTTCCTGCAAAATGGGCTTTTGACTCCAAAGTTTTTGTTTATGAAAGTAATGGTGAACTTTATTTTTATTCACCTGAATCTATAGCAAAAAAAATAAAATTTTCTGAGCATTTAAGAAAAATTGGAACTGGAAAAATTTCCTGTGTAAATTGGACGTCAAAAAATACCTTGCTTTATCTGGATAAAGATATAGTTTTTGAAATTTTAGAAAATGAACTTTATACCCGTACACTTTATTCTTCTGTTTTGGGGAAGGGAAAAATACTTGGACATTTAGACGAAGATTTTAATCCTTCATCAGATGTTTTTTATTGTGATGATAATGCTTTAAGTTTTTTTGTGTTAAGCTGTTCAAATACACTCACTCATTATTTACTTGAAGAAAATAATAAAAATTATCTGCAGACAAAAGCTGTTTATTCACTTTCTGCTCTGTTAAAGAATGAAGGAAATTCACTTTCATTTAAAATTTTTTGGAATAAAGAAAATATTCCATGTCTGTGGATTGAATATATAAAATTAAGTGATGGAAAAAAATCAGCTGCACTTTATTTAATAAATGAAGGACTTCAAAAAAAATGTGCATTTGATTCAGCAACTTTTATGCTTTTGTCTCCAGATAAAAAAAATCTTGCACTAGGTCAGGAAAATTCTCTTATTCTTTTTTCTTTGGAAGATTTTGAAATAAAAAATGTTTTAACAAATGACAAATATCAAAATTGTTTATGGAAAGATGAACAGACACTTATTTGTGCTACAAGTAAAAATATAAGTTTATGGAATATAAAAGATAATGTTCAGAATGTATTAGTTTTGTCTTCGGCTTCATCTTCATTTTGGAAAGATGATAAAATCTGTTGCAACCAGGATAAAAATTTTTTTGAATATGATAAATATACATGTACATGGAAACAGCTTAATATTGATTTTGCTATACCAGAGTCTTGTGAAAATAACGGCTCTTATCGTGTTTTTACTGCGGACTGCAAAAATAAAAAATATAAAAATGCAATTTACGTTCGTTCACTTTCTTCATCTGCTTTAACATATTGTATTTTTAATGATTGTGAAAAAAATAATCAGAAGGTAAAAAAATGTGCCTTAATAATTGATGCAATAGATAATGACAGTGGAGTTGCAAAAATATTAGAAGTGCTTAATCAATATAAAATTGATGCAACTTTTTTCCTTAATGGAGAATTTATAAGACGCTATCCAGAGGTAACAAAACAAATTGTAAAATCTGGGTTTGACTGCGCTTCGATGTTTTACAGTCCAATAGATTTGACGCTTAAAGATTTTTTAGTTGATGAAGATTTTATTAAAAAGGGTCTTGCTCGTAACGAAGATGAATTTTTTTATGTAAGTGGAAAAGAACTCTTACCTTTATGGCATGCTCCTTATCATTATTCAAATGATTATATACGTAATGCAGGAAAAAAATCAGGATATAATTATGTGCAGGCATTTACTGCTTACAGAGACAGTGTTACGGCAGAAAAAAATATTGAAGACCCGTCATACCTTTATTTAAGTGCCTGTCAGCTAGTTGAACTTTATACAGCATCTTTGGAAAATAAAATAGTCCTTCCTGTTACCGCCGGAAAAGTTTGTGGAACAAGGAAAGACTATTTATATGAAAAGTTGGATTTGCTTATTTGTTCAATTCAAAATCAGGGATACGAAATAGTAAGTCTAACTTCTTTGATTGATTAAAAATTATTGTTTATCGTTGGCACCGTCTTTTAGTACGTAACCAAAATTTACAAGATAGTCAATAAATGAAGCATAAGAAAGAATTACGCAAAGGGCATAAAGTCCTATCGCTATGTATTTAAAAATATTCTGATTTATGCCGATGCTGTCCCATAACCATGCACGACTTAGTATTTCTAAAACAAGACAATAAAATCCTGTAAAAACATAGAGTACTGTTTTAGTTTTTCCACCTTTGCGAGCGGCTATTGCAACTCCTTTTTTTGCTGCAACCATTCTGAAGAAATTCATTGCAAACTCACGGTAGAAGATTAACATAAAAAATATCAGAGGCATGTAGCCTGTTATTGTAAAACATAAAAAAGTTGTCATGTGTAAAAAAACATCTGCGAATGGATCAAACATTTTTCCAAAGTCGCTTACTTCATTATGTTTGCGTGCAAAATGTCCGTCCAGATAATCTGTAAATTCTGCAAATGCTAAAAGGGGCAGGGCAATAATTGTTAAGATAACTGCACTTTTTTGTGACATCGAAATCCAGTTTGGAAGCATGTAGAGTACCAGAAAAACTGGAGCCATGATAATTCTTACTAAAGTAAATTTATTTGAAGTCTTCATGTGTTCATTATAATCTTTTTTGAAAGAATTTGTAAAGTTTTCTTTCTTGTTTGTTTGCTGAATAAATTGCATTGTACTTTGAATTTAAAAAATTATTTTAAGTTCAAAGTACATTTTTCCAAGATAGCGACTAGCATTTAGAGTGTACAAAACCGGAAGTATTTTTTGTTTTTCTAATGGAAGTTCAATTTGTTTTTCATTTGAAAAAATCCATTTGTATAAAAAATTTTTATTTGAATTTTCATTCATGTAAGATGTTCCGCTGATTTTATAAAAAGTTCTTGGCAGTGGAATTAAAAGTTTTGAAGGTAAAGTGCATTGTTGGATTATAAGCGAAGGAAAATTATTTTCATCAAAAGAAATTTTATATTCAGTTTTTTCTACAAGAAGACTGTCTTTTGAAAGAGAAATAGATTGCGGTGAAATAAAAAAATCGTATTTTGTTTTTATAATTTTATATGAAGCAAAAGTAAGTCCTGTATATAAAATTAATGTTAAAGGTAAAAATACTTTTGGAAAAAGAGAAATTAAAATTCCTATAGTGAAAATTCCTAGTAAGAAAAATAAATCATAAAAATTTAAAGAGAATTTTGTTTTTGTAAAATATATGTAGACTATTATGCAAGAAAAGGCAATTAATGCAAAACTTAAAGCAAGACATATTAATATAAAGTCAAAAGATTTTTTTTGTGATGAGGAAAATTTTCTTTTTAAAATTTTGATTAGGCAGGAAGTTACTGTACCAAGGCAAAAAAATATTACCGAGGTACAGAGTGTTATTATAAAATCCACTTATGAATAAGCCTTGTAGTCACGAACTACACTGATGGCAGATTCAATTTTGCTTGAAGGAAGAAGGTTTGCAGCAGTGTTTATAGCTTTTTCTACAAGTGCCTGGGAATCTGCAACGCCATGAAGTACAACACTGTTATCTTCTTTTACAACGGCTCTCAAAAAGTTTATGTTTAATTTTGCATCAAAAAGTAAACGGTTTACAAGCCTCTGACCTTCAAGAAGTCTTCCAATTTGTGCTTTTCCATCTGCTTCTTTTTTGGAATTGATTGTTGATTTTAAAAGGCTTTCAATTACGTTTACAGATTCGTCAATAGAAAGAAGCCCTGTATTAAGTACCATATGAAAGTGCTGTGGTTCTTCATTTACAAGATTAAAAAAACTTTTGTGAAAGCCAAGTCTGTTTGCATCACTTTCATCAATTCTTGCTTGAGCCTGTTTATCATTCCAGTTAAATTCTTTTTTTAAGCGTTCAAGTCTTACAGCATCACGAGCAACAAATCTTAATGCCAGAAGATTTGACAGTTCTTCAAGAATAATAAATGCTCCTCGCCCAATTAAAATTACGTTTCCTTGACTGGCAGCTTCAAGAACTGCAAATTGAAGATAATTTAAATATTCATCCCTTTCTTTTACAAGAGAAGCAAAAAATCCAGGTTTTCTTTCATCGTATTTTGGCAACTTGTCAAGCGGAAATCCTAATTCAACAATGCGTGCTTCAATATGTTTTCTGTCTATAAATTTATAATTTATTTTTTCTGCAAGTGCCTGGGCGATTTCGTCTCCATGAGCGGCAACTTGTCTTGAAATTGTTATTACAGCCATAATGTACCTCCCTAAAATAATATCTTCAAATATTATAAACGTTAACGCCATTTTGTCAAAATTAAATATTTAAAATAAAAAAGACCGGATGAATAACACCCGGCCTTTTGTTTTATAAAAAACTTTTAGCGGTTTGCACTAAATGTGTCGTACTTAACTTTTGGACTGTAAACACCGTCGCGGTATTCTCCTGAAATTGAAGGAATTTCCATCTTCATTCCTGGAAGAATAAGGTTTGGATTGTTTGGCTGTGGAAGTTTTGTACGGTTTGCTTCATAAAGGTTTTCCCATAATGTAGGATTGTTGTATACATAAGGGCGTCCTGAAATGTTCCAGAAACAGTCTTTTGATTCTGCCCAAGGACGTACAATGTAGAACTTAGGAAGAGGTGTTATTTCTTTTACATCAGCAAGTGCTGTAAGAACTGCTTTTGCGGCTTCGCTGGCTGCAAGATAATTTTCTTGAGTGTATGCATCCTGTGCAATTTGGAAAGAAGCATTAGCTGCCTTGAAAGCTAAAGGAAAATTCTGATCTGCACGAACAGATTTTGCATAATTGATTTTGTTTTCTGCAAGTTTCATGTTTGCATCAGCATCAGATTTTGCCATCATTTTTTTGATGTATGCTTCTGATAAGGCTGCATTTTCCTGTGCTTTAAGGGCATATTCTTCTGCAAGTGTGTATTCACCTGCGTCTAAAGCTTTTTCTGCTTTAGATGTGTATTCACGTGCAAGTTTCTGATATGTATTGTTTGTGTAACTTACTGCAAAAACAAATGATGCTGTAAGGGCAAGTGCTATAACTGCTACTAATTTTTTCATCATTGTGCTCCTTATTCTGCAAGAACTTCTTCTATTTCAACTGCTGTATCTTCGGCAGAAGCGTAAGTATCTTCTTGTAAAAGCTTTGTATCTGCGTCTTCAATGCCTTCGATTTTTTCTTCACCAAGAGGAGCAACTTCATCTGCCTTCTGGGCAACAGTATCTGCGTCAGCAACACGCTGTTTTGCGGCATCGATAGCCATCTGTGCTTTTGAACGTGCATCTGAAATTTCTGCATAAAGGGCTTCAAAAGTTACCTTTGACTGAGTGTAGCTTTTATATGCTTCTTCAGGATTTCCAGTTGAATAATTCTGATCACCGCTTCTAAATGCATTTACGCCTGCATCATATGTTTCTTTGCGTGAAACAGAAGCTTTTACACTGTCGGCATTTCTTTTTGCAACAAAGGCAGCTGTTCTTTCGTCCTTTGCAAGAGATTTAAATGCAGTTGTAAGAACTTTATCAAATGAAGATTCTGCATTTGAGGCTTTTTCTTTAAGAACACTTCCTGTAAGAACATTTCCATCTAAAGTAGAAAGTTCATTTAAGATTGCTGCTCCATTGTCATAAGATGTCTGATCATAAGATGCAAATCCAAGAGAGTCGATTCTGTCTTTTTTTGTTTTTGCACGTGCCTGGCATGCAAGTCCATTGTAACGGTCGCTAAGATCTTTGAGTGCCATAGAAAGGTCTTCCTGACTGTTTTCAACTGCAGCTTTTTCTGCATTGTATTCTGCTTCAGCTGCGGCATATCCTGCAGGATTTACGGCTTGTGCTCCGGCTTCAATTGCTGCATTGCGATCTGTATCTACCTGTGAAAGAAGATCTTTGTTTGCCTGTGAGAAGTCTTCTTTTTTTTCTTCTACAGGGGCTGGTGTCTCAGGTACGTCATTTGATTTACATGCTGAAAAACCAAATGCAAGAATAATTCCGGCGTACACTGCGAATTTAGTACATTTATTCATGTTTCCTCCAATTTATTTTTTCGGTAAAAAATTTGAGTCTTTGTAGTTTATAACAGATTTTAAATATTGTAAACGGCAGAATAATTTATGTTGTAATCTTTGAATGAAGAATATCAGGCAGATTAAAAAAACTTTAATTTATTCATTAAAAAATACCGATAAATTGAATATGAAATTGCGTAAATTTGTTCTGCAGACAGTCTTTTTTGTGATGACATGTGCTTTTGCTTTTTCGGCAAAAAATGAAGTTATAGAAAAAGATACTTATGATTATGATGTAATGGTCTCAAAAATAGATTCTATGGGTGCTCCTTATGTTGAGGGAAATTATGCAATTTTTACTGCCAGTAAAGATGCCCGTTTTGTAGGCATTGCATTTGATTTTGAAAATTATAGGACAATTCATTCATTTAAATTACGAACTGTGCGTGATAAGGAATACAAGGTTACAGACAGTTTTTATTTTTATATTCTTGAACTTCCAAAAAATGTCCAGGCTTTAGATTATCGTTTAATTGTTGACGGTTTATGGATAACTGATCCTCTTAACGAAAGTACGGTTTATAATGAACAGACTGGCATTAAACTTTCTCACCTTGATACAAAAAGGTATATTGCACCGGCAACAGATTTTGCTGATAACGGAAATGTTCATTTTGTGTATAGGGGACTTAAGGGAGAAAAAGTAAGGCTTGGAGGTTCTTTTACAAATTGGGACAGCTGGATTTATGAAATGCCAGAAGTTTCTCCAGGACTTTACGTTTTAGACTTGCCACTTCCTCCAGGCAAATATGAATATAATTTTTTTACAGGACTTACAGCAATTGTGGACTCCGGTAACCCCCAGCGTGTTTATACTGCCGACGGTCGCGAAGCCTCACTTTTAATTGTAAACTGATTTATTTTTTAAAATCCAAAGCCTCCTGGAAAACCCCCAGGCATTTTTCCGCCACCCATTCCTAAAGCCTGCATCATTTTTCCCTGCATGCCTTTGTTGCGGCTTAGTTTCTTCATCGTAAGTTTTGTTTTTTCAAACTGTTTAATAAGTTTATTTACTTCGGCAACAGAAGTTCCACTGCCTTTTGCAATTCTTTTTCTTCTGGAAGGACCAATTATAAGGTGGTTCATTCTTTCTTTTACTGTCATGGACTGAATGATTGCCTGTTGATGTTTTGTATCAATGCTGTTTAATTGTTCTTCAGAAACTTGTCCGGCAAGACCTGGAATCATTTCGAGCATTGAAGACATATTGCCCATTTTTTTTACGGACTGTAACTGGTCAAGCATATCTTGAAGGGTAAATTCGTTGCTTTTTATTTTTTTCTGAAGACGTTCTGCTTCTTCCTGGTTTACAGTTTCCTGGGCTTTTTCTACAAGAGATACAATGTCTCCCATACCAAGAATACGGCTTGCGATTCTGTCTGGGTGGAATGGTTCAAAGTCTTCTGTTTTTTCACCAGTACCAATAAAGAGAATTGGTTTACCTGTTATTGTTTTAAGTGAAAGGGCAGCACCACCTCGTGCATCAGAGTCAAATTTTGTAAGAATTACTCCAGAAAGACCTAACTGTTCATCAAAAGATTTTGCAATGTCAACTGCATTTTGACCGGTCATTGCG
>CAZALL010000014.1:0-19246 GCA_964485955.1 uncultured Treponema sp.
AAAAACAAAGCTAAAATTAAAAATGTAAGAATACTTCCAAATATAAGTGAATAATTTAAAAGTGAATATTTTTTATTTTTGCTTAAGAGAGTCAATTTATTCTCCAGAAATTTATTTTTTTGAACAGCGGTTTCTTAACATAAGATCTGCTAAAGTTATTGCTGTCATTGCTTCAACAACAGGAACAATTCTCGGGCAAAGACAAATATCATGTCGTCCCTGAATTTCAATCTGCGTATTTTCAAAAGAAGTATTTATTGTATCCTGCTTAAGATAAATACTTGGAACTGCTTTTACTGCGAGTCTAAAAACAATTTCATCTCCACGGCTTATACCACCTAAAATTCCACCTGCATTATTTGTTTTAAAGACTGCTTTCTTATTTTCACTTCTCATCTGATCATTTGATTTACTTCCATACATATCAGCAAGATTAAAGCCTTCTCCAAATTCAATTCCCTTTACGGCTCCAATACTAAGACAGGCATGAGCAAGCATGGCATCAATTTTGTCAAAAACAGGTTCTCCTAAACCGGCAGGAAGATTTTCTACAATACATTCAATTACACCACCTGCAGAATTTCCTTCTTTTCTAAGTTCTGCAATTTTTTCTTCCATAAGTTTTGCCGCATCATTGTCAGGTGCACGCATTAAATTTTCTTCTATTTCGCTAAGATTAATTTTTTTACATTCAACACCTGCTGCTTTTTTTGTATAAGCTTTTATTTTTATTCCATACTGATCAAGAAACATTTGTGCTACTGCTCCAGCTGCAACTCTAGCACAAGTTTCCCGACCACTTGATCTTCCGCCTCCCCTGTAGTCACGAATTCCATACTTTTCAAAAAAAGTAAAATCTGCATGTCCTGGGCGGAATGTATCTTTAATATTATTATAATCTGATGAATGCTGATTTTCATTTCTGATTAAAATTGCAATCGGAGTTCCTGTAGTTTTTTCTTCAAATACACCGCTTAAAATTTCTGCTCTGTCACTTTCTTTTCTTGCAGTTGAAAAAGCATTTACACTTTCACTTCCGTTTTCATTTTTATGAGTTTGACCGGGCTTTCTTTTATCCAGTGCATCTTGAATTTTTTTTGCATCAAAATCAATTCCACTTGGCATACCGTCAACAATTACACCCAAAGCCACTCCATGGCTTTCACCAAATGTTGTAACTTTAAAATTTTCTCCAAAAGAATTTCCTGCCATATTCATTCCTTATCTAATAAACATTTTTCTGTGTCTGCAAATTTTAAAATAATTTTACATAAAACAAAATCATTATAAAATATATTCAGTAAAAATAATAGTTCACTTTTTTCTCTAAACGCTCACCTTATTTAAGTTTATTCATCAGTTCAATTCGTGAATGAACATTAAGTTTTTTAAAAAGTTTTTTATTATGAGTTGCAACCGTTGCGGCAGAAATACAAAGTTCATCTGCAATCTGTTTGTCAGTTTTTCCCTGTGCGATAAGAAGAGCAATTTGCTGTTCCCGCAAAGAAAGCCCAGTAGAAGAAAAAGTATTTTTTTGAGAAGGAGTCATAAGGCTCTGTTTTACAGAAGAACTTTCTTCTATTTTTTTTACAGGCAATTTTTTTTCTGTATAATTTATATTAAAGGCGGAAGAAATTTTTGACATAATATCTGCATGAACAATACGCTTTATATTTAAAATTGCAATTAAAATAATTAAAAGCTGATCTGTTGTAAAAGGTTTTCTTAAAACAGCAGAAATTCCCATATTTATAAATTCCCCGTCAGATTTTTTTTCATCAGATGGAAGAAGCAGAACAAAAGGAATATTTTCACAAAGATGACTGTCGCGGCAGAGTTTAAAAAAATCAAGTCCGTTTGTAAGTGGCATATCCAACTCAGTAATTACAAAATCCGGAATTTTATTCTGCAGACTAAGTTCATTTAAAAGTTCAAAAGCACTTCGACCGTTGGCAGCACTAATAATATTTGCATGAGGTTCAAGAACAGATTTTAATTTTTCAAGCAGAACTTCATTATTTTCTACAATCAAAAAAACAGGTACAATTCCATTTAAAGAAAAAAGTTCATCAGGAATATATTTTTTTGCATTCATTTTTCTTACAATTTCTTTTGAAGACTTTAATTCAATCGGAAGACTTTCAATAATTTCGCTGTCAGGAATTGAAGTTTTAAATTCTTCAAGTTTCATTTTTGCAGTAAACAAAATATTTTTATTTTGTACAGAAAGTTTTAAAGTTCCCTGATAAAGTTCAAGTGCTTTTTTTATTACAAGCAGATTAAGTTTCTTTGACTGTTCACTAGAAATATTTTTTTCTTCATCAAAATTTAATTCCTTCTCAAGAATATTTTTTGATACAGAATTTTTGTCTGTAAAAGATATTTTATATTCAATTTCACCATCCGTATCTTTTATATTTACAACAAATCTTGTTCCAGAAGACACATCCTTTTCCACAGTTGAAAGAAGACCTGTAAATATACTTTCAAGAATGTAAGGATTTGCATAAACACATGCGTCATCGGAAATTGAAGCGGTAACAGAAATAGTATTTCCATGTTCCTTAATTTTTTCTAAATAGTCTTCAACACATGCGTAGAAAAATGAAAATAAATTTATATTTTTTTCTGATTCAGGATTTTTGCTTCTGATTGCACTGTAAGTCTGCGTAAGTAAAAAAGATTTTTTTGCAATTCGTTTTACAAGTTCAACATTTTCATTTGTCTGAACAATTTTATCCATATCTTTTAACAAAAAAGCGTCATTTATAATCGTATTGTAATTTATAAATTCATTCATCACCGAAGAAGCAAAATTCTTTTCTTCAACAAGATCATTATTTTTTGTTCTGATCGTACTTGCATTGTTTTGTATTAAGGAAAATGAAATTGCAATTTTTTTTGCAGTCAAATAAGTTACAGAAGCAATATAAAGCAAAAAGAAAATATCCTGAACAAATAAAATGCTTGTATCAAAAATCATAAAAAATTTTAAACCGTAAAAAAGCCTTATAAGAAAAAAAAGTTGAATTAAAAACCCCCCGCCGGCAAAAAGCAAAAGCGTATACATAAAAAATGAACTTTCATCTCTTATATTAAATCTGTTTGCTACAAGCGGAATTACAAGCAGAACTGTCTGCACCTGAAATGTACATGCATTAAGTAAAAAAAGAAAATTTGTTCCAGGTAAAAATACTGTCAGAACAATTAATAAAACAGATAAAACTGCAGAAGTAAAAAGCAACTGTTTAAAACGACAGTCACTTTCTTTATCCATAACACCGTTATAAATACTTACTGCAAAAAAGAAAAGACTTGCCTGCGGAAATATCTGAATTAATTTTGTTCCCTTTAAAAGTGAAGAAAGATTATTCCACAAATAGACAGGACCTGTTCCTGAAAGTTCCAGTTCGTAAAGAATGAAAAATATTGAAGCACCGCTTAAACTTAAAAAAAGTTTATCCTTATAAATAATTCCATATATAAAAACAAGCAGGAAAATAATAAATTCAACTCCGCATAAAAACATGTGAACCATTGTGTCCAACTGAGAAAAAATTGCACTACTTCTTTGCGTATTTAATTTTACATTAACGGGACTTCCATTTGTACTTTTTGTTTTTAAGAGAAGTTTTATTTCTTCCTGTCCCTTAAAATCTGTTTCATCTACAGGAATTACTATTTTGTTTGAAAGCTGAGTTATTTCATTGCGTTTTACACCACGTCCGCTTCGGGCATAAAAAGTCCATTTATTTTCTGAAATTTTATATGCTTCTACAAGGTCAATTGGATCTCCATGAAATGTAAGTGAATAAAGTTCTTCTGAATCACGGCTGTTTTTTGGAAAAGTTACATACACCCATAAAAATCCCTGATAAAGACCTATGTTATACGGCATATTTATTTTAGTAAATTCCTGGAGATTTATATCTTCTGCATTTAAGAGTGCACTTTTATCATTGTAAATACTTACTTCCAAAGGAATGTTTAAAGGTTTTTCACTGTAAACTGTACCATTAGTATAATGACTTCTTACTTCTTTTTCTCCCAGACATGACGTAAAATTCAAACTTAAAAAAAGTGATACTAGTTCTAAAAAAAAACAGTTTAATTTCTTCATTTTCCAAGCATACCATTTATTAAAGCTAATTTAAACTGTTTTTTTACCCAATAAATGGTAACCATATACCATATTTTGGGTATTTTTTTCTCTTGTTTTATAATTTCTAACATCCTATTATTCTGCACATAACAAAGTGTTAGAAATACTTTGTAAGATTGAGAGTATGACATATATATTTTAAAAAGTGTTTTTTATAAATTTACAGATAAGGCAGTAAGTCAAAGACTAGAAAAACTAAGCTTACTGCCTTATTTTTTTTACAATAATTGAATATCTTACTAAAAAATGGCATACTTAGCCAAATTAAATATTTGGAGGCTCATATGGCAAAAATTGGCGGTGCAATGACAGCTTTAGTCACACCTATGCACGAAGATGAATCTGTTGATTATGAAGGATTTCGTGCTCTAGTCAAACGCCAGTGTGAAGGCGGAATAGACGGTATTCTTCCTTTAGGTACCACAGCAGAAACTCCAACTTTGACAGAAGACGAAGAAGACGAAATTATCAAGATTGCTTTTGAAGAAGTTAGGGCTTTTGAAAAGGCAAGTGGTAAAAAAGTAAATATTATTTTAGGAGCAGGTTCAAACTGTACCCGAGATGCAGTACGTTACTGTGAACGTGCAAAAAGTGCAGGGGCAGATGCAGCACTGGTTGTAACTCCCTACTATAATAAACCAAGCAATGAAGGTATTTACAGACACTTTGAAGCAGTTTCTAAAGTTGGTATTCCAATCATTGTATATAACATTCAGGGAAGAACTGGAAAAAATATCGACACACCAACAATGCTTCGTATCGCAGACCTTCCAAACATCGCTGGTGTAAAAGAAGCAAGCGGTAATATAAATCAGATGATGGACGTAATTGCCCAGGTTAAATCAAAGCATCCAGATTTTAAAGTAATCTGCGGTGATGACAGTTTAACTCTTCCTCTTCTTGCATGTGGAGGAGACGGAGTATTTAGTGTCGTTTCAAACTTAACACCTTCTCTTCTTGCAGAAATGGTTCACAGTTTTATGCAGGGAGATTTGGAAAAAGCACGTTCTCTTCACTACAGACTGCTTCCTTTCTTTAAGGCAGCATTTGTTGACGGTAATCCTACTTCAATAAAATATGCAATGAGTGTAAAAGGCATGTGCAAACCTTGTGTAAGACTTCCTTTAGTTGAAGTAACTGACAGTGCTAAAAAAATAATTGAAGCTGCTCTTAGCGAGTGCGGATTATAATTTTTTAATTTTGAGGAATATTATGGCAGATAAAATTAAAGTTGGTGTTTTAGGGGCTACAGGAATGGTTGGCCAGAGATATATAAAGCTTCTGGAAAATCATCCATGGTTTGAAGTTTCTTATGTTGCAGCAAGTCCACGCTCAGCAGGAAAAGCTTATAAAGAAGCTGTAAAAAACCGCTGGCTCATAGGAGCAGAAATTCCCTCTGGTGTAGCAGACCTTATTGTTCAGGATGCAAACGATGCAAAACTTGCCTTAGGTAAGTGTAAGTTCTGTTTTTCTGCCCTTGAAATGGGAAAAGAAGAAATTAAAGCTCTTGAAGCAGCATACGCTGCAGAAGGAATACCTGTAGTTTCTAACGCAAGTGCTAACCGCTGGACAGAAGACGTTCCAATGCTTGTACCAGAAATTAACTATGATCACCTTGATGTAATTGCAGAACAGAAAAAGCATCACGGATGGGACAAAGGCTTTATTGCAGTAAAACCAAACTGTTCCCTTCAGACTTACATGATGCCTCTTCATGCACTTATTAAAGCAGGCTACCCTGTAAAAAGAATGATAGTTACAACACTTCAGGCAACAAGTGGTGCAGGCTACCCTGGAGTTTCTTCATTTGACATGATTGACAATATTGTTCCATTTATTGGCGGAGAAGAAGAAAAAACAGAAAAAGAATGCCTTAAGATTTTAGGTTCAGTAAAAGACGGAAAAATTGAAAATGCAAAGTATCCTTTAGTTTCTTCAACTTGTACACGTGTACCTGTTGTTGACGGACATACAGCCTGTGTTTCACTTGAATTTGATCTTCCTGATGACAAAAAACCAAGTCTTGAGCAGATAGAAAAAATCTGGACTTCATACACTTCACTTCCACAGGAATTAAAACTTCCTTCTGCTCCGGAACATCCAATTGTCGTACGCCATGAAGAAAACCGCCCTCAACCACGCCGTGACCGCGAAACAGAAAAAGGCATGGCTTGTGTAATCGGACGACTTAGACCATGCAATGTATTTGACATTAAATTTGTTGCTTTAAGTCACAATACAAAAAGAGGTGCTGCTTTAGGCGGAATCTTAAATGCAGAACTTCTTAAAGCAAAAGGATTTTTTGACAATCTGTAAAAGTAATTTATAAAATAAAAGACAGTTCTAAAAATTAACTTTTTTGGAGCTGTCAAAAAATATCAAGTTTACAGGAGATTTTATCATGAAAAAAAATGCTCTTAAATTTATTATTCCGGCAATGATCCTTCTTTTAAGTTCATGTGTACAAAAAGAAGACTATAACACCTACAAATGCACTGCAACTATTACAAACTTTACAGGCAGTGAACAAAAAATAAATGCATCATGTGAAAACTCCTGTTATTTTTCACTTGCAGGCTTTACAGGTGACACAGAAGGTCCTTTTACTGTTTCAAGCGAAAAAACATCTGTTCTTGACTTATATTATACACCAGGCAAAGTAGACAGCGACCGCACAGAATTTGACATAAACTTCTCCATTGACGATAAAGAGAATTACAGTTTTGTAACTTCTTACTTTAAATACCGCGAAGATTCATCAACTACACTTGCAATTTATTCTACAAAAATGCCAAAAGAAATAACGGACGAAGACTTTGAAAAACTTAGCGAAGATGCACAAACGGGCGTAAAAAAATGGTACAATCATTATACTTATTCTTCAATATACGACTTTTCTTCTTCCACCTGGAAAACAACCTATAATACTTATGAAGAATATGAAGCTGCCCTTAAAAATCTTGAAGCTGCCTGTGAGGGAGAAGCAATTCTTCTTGAATCACCAAGAGCCTTTATTACCTGCAAAGAAAAACCTTACCATTATTATAACTATTATTAATATTCTTAAAAATTAAGCAGGTAAAAGTGTTTAAAATTTATCTTTTGTGCGATGTTGTAGACAACTATGGAGATATTGGTTTTGTTTACCGCCTTGCACGAGATCTTTATAAACTTGACTCCTCATTAAATTTAGTAATCGTTGTAAATAATCTTGATGCATTTTCAAAAATAACCGGTAAAAATTCTGACGGAACTAATATAATAAATGGAAACCTTAGTGAACAAAATTGCACTAACATTAAAATTTTAAATTGGAATGACAGTAAAACTTGTTCTGCTGACTATGACCTTTTTGAACCACAGATAATTTTACAATGTTTTCAGTGTAAAAGACCTTTATGGCTGGAAGAAAAACTTTTTTGTCCGCAGAAAAAAAGTCTTACATATATAATCAATATTGAATACCTTACAGCAGAAGACTGGGCAGAAGACTTTCATCTTTTAAAATCTGCAACAAGAAGTTCTTTTGTAAAAAAATATAACTTTATGCCAGGCTTTACTAAAAAAACAGGCGGTCTTGTTTTAGATCAGCCATTTTTATCTTACGCACAAAAACATTTTTTTCTTAAAGACAACAAAGCAATAAGTAACTGTCTTAAACCTTTTTTAAGCGAAGAGCAAATTAATCTTCTTTTTAATCCGCAGATAGAAAACATACTTGTGTTTTCTTACCAAAGAAATTTTTCCAGTATGCTAAAAGCATTTAATTTATATAAGCAAAAGACTGGTAAACAACTTCATATTCTTGCAGCCCAGGGTGTGGGCTATCAGTCTCTTGTAAATGCCCTTGACTCTTATAAAGACAATTTTATTATAAGCCATCTGCCATTTATTCCCTATTACGCTTGGGATGCCCTGCTTTTTTTAACAGACATTTCGTTTATCCGCGGGGAAGATTCACTTTCAAGAGCATGTCTTGCAGGAATTCCATTTATCTGGCATGCATATAAACAAAAAGATGACTGGCAGCTTGTAAAAGTAAATGCTCTCTTAAATTTAATGAAGCAATATTTTCCTTTAGATAAATTTTCTTTAATTTCTGACTTATGGAATAATTACAATGCAAGTCAAAACGATTTGGCACTAGAAGAAAAACAAATTTTTGACTTTATGCAGAATGCAAAAAACTTAAAACCTTATTTTGAAAAATTTTCATTAAGTCTCTTATCATTGGGAGACGCAGGACAAAAACTTTTGGAATTTCTAAAACAGTTGAATTTTTAAGTGATTTTGTGTAATATAATCAAAATTAAATATTATTTAAGCCCTTTTCTACGGGGTGTAAAGAGAAAGGTATTATGGTATCAACAAACGAACTTAGAGTTGGCACAGCTTTTATGTACGAAAATTCACCATTTATCGTACAGCGTATGCTTGGACAGAAGGGAGGACGTGCAGGAATCGTTGTACGTCTTCGTGTAAAGAACATCGTAACTGGCGGAACACAAGATTTAGGTATTGACGCTGGTGAAAAATTCAATGAAGTTGACCTTGATGAAAAAACAGTTCAGCTTTCTTACATTGACGGCGATGAATATGTTTTCATGGATCAGACAACATATGATGAAGTTCGTCTTACAAAAGAAGATTTAGGCGACAACGCAGCTTACATTTCTCCTGATGATGAATACGACATCACAGTTACTTTCTATGAAGGTAAAGCAGTTGGTGTAAAACTTCCAGTAAACGTTACACGCGTAATCACATACTGTGAACCTGGTATTAAAGGTGATACATCTGGTAAGTCACTCAAACCTGCAACACTTGATACAGGTTTTGAAGCACGCGTACCACTTTACTGCAACACAGATGACCGCATTGTAATCGATACACGCGACGGTTCATTTGTTGAACGTGCAAAAGACAAATAATTTTTTTTATAAGATTCCGGGTCTGCCCCGGAATTCTGCATAAAAGATAAGTACTGATCCATTAGCTCATTTGGATAGAGCGGTCGCCTCCTAAGCGACAGGTGGTGCGTTCGAATCGCATATGGGTCATCAAAAGACTTTAAATCCTCCACTTCACAAAGGAAGATTTTTTTATTTATCCATAATTGTAATTTCTACACGGCGATTTTTTGCCTTACCCTGAGCAGTATTATTAGAAGCAAGAGGTTTAGTAGCACCATAGCCTTTTGTAAAAATATGATACTTATCCCGTACATTAAGAGAAATCAAATAAGAGGCAACTGCCTGTGCCCTTTCTTCACTTAAAGACTGCCTCATTTTTACACTTCCTGCCAGAGCAGTATGACCACTTACTAAAATATCATTTTCAGGATATTCATTTAAGATAAGTGCAATCTGATTAAGTTTAGCTTTTTCGCTATCCGTAAGAATTGCACTGTCTGCCATAAACTTAATATTTTCAATCGAAATAACAAGCCCCTTGTCACTTTTTTTAACATCAACGTTTTCAAGCCCCATCTGTGCAATTTGTTCCCTTACTTTTGCTTCTTCATCTGCCGTACTAGTGCGAACAAATTCCGTTACCTCTGCACTAGCCTGCCCCCTAAATTCAAAAAGATTTCCAAAAGCAGTTTCTATAAGAATCCTAAAATTTTCGCTGTAATGATCTATACAACCTTTGTCGTTATCCCAGTAAATTATCTGATCGCTAAAACCAAGCGTACTTGCAGGATAATCTTCATAAGACATTTGTCCTTCAATTTCAGGCGACTCATAAGACAAAGTATACTTGACACTAAAAACATGCAGAAATTCATCTTCATCATCATCCTGTTTTTCTTTAACAGTATTTACGCTATTTGCGGCATAACTTAAAACTTTTTTATTTTTTTTATTTTTATTTACTGTACCTAAATATGTATAAACTGCTGTAAAAGGAACTTTAAAAGGTGTCTGCAGATTAAATCCCCTTCTTAAATCATGAGCTTCATGTCCGTTGTAAGTCCACACGTCACCAGGACTAAGTTCTTTTTTAGGAAAGACAGGCACATCGCGTACAACAGGCATAAAATAATAATCCTCTATATCATAAACCCCCTGCTCATCGCGGTAAAAAATACTTTCGTAATCTTCACCCCATGCAAATGTACTTCCCTGTGAAGAACCCTTTGAATTTTCTGAAGTAACAAAAGAACATGTATGCTTTGCACTTCCATCTTCTTTAATTTCGCCTACCTCAACTGAAATTCTGTTTACAATTTCTGCCGTATGACTAAATGTCTGATTAAAAAAAACGTCTTCATTTACCACAGAATGAATTTTGTAAGCATCACCATCCCTATATTTATATTTAAAAGTAAATGCTCCTTTTGTAGTGTCATATTTTACAGCAGCCTGTGCCTTTGCCCTTCCATATGGAGAATATTTTGAAGAAGAAGAACGCGTACTTGAACTTCCGCTGTTTGCCTGTGAATAATTTTGAGCAAAGCTAAAACTTAAAGAAAAAATTGCTGTAAATAAAAAAAGACATATATTTTTTTTCATAAACATTACCTCCCTTCATTTATCGGATTTTTTTTACTTACTTTTAACACATCTTTTACCTTGAAAGCATACTGAATAACTTATATATTTTTTTTATGCAAAACATCTTAACTTACATGCAGGAAAATCTTACAATCTTTACATTAACTACTGTACTTATTCTTGTAATAATATTTATCTTAGGAATTATTTTTGGTAAGGCATTTCAAAAAATAAAAGACAAAAATGAAGTTTCTAAACAAAGAGAAGATGCAGTAAAAAGAAGCCGTGCAGTTTTAGGCGGACAATTTGCTGAACAACTTGCACCTTATTTTCCAGACTTTCCATGTAACCCGGGAGATGTAAAATTTCTTGGAAAACCAATAGACTTTATTGCATTTCCTGGTATGGCAGAAGGGAAAAAAATAGAAGAAATTATTTTAATTGAAGTAAAAAGCGGTGAAAGTCAACTTTCCGAAAGAGAAAAAGAAATTAAAGAGGCAGTTTTAAAAGGCAAAATACGTTACGTTCAATATCGAATAGACTTATAAAATTACCAGACTTTAAATATTATGATTTTCGTTTGAAAGAATTGCAGACTCATCTCCGGCAAGAACTTTTTCACAAAGATCACCAGGCATTGGCTTTCCCTTCAAGAATCCCTGAATTGTACGGCAGTTAATTTTTTTAAGAGCATCAAGCTGACTTTTTGTTTCAACACCTTCTGCAATTGTATCCATTCCCATTTGAGTAACCATGCGGATTATGCTATCTGTAATATTTGCTTCAAAACCGCCTATTTCGTTTATATTTGCAATAAATGATTTATCAATTTTTAATGTTGTAAGCGGAAGAATCTGAAGATAGCGCAAAGAAGAATATCCAGTTCCAAAGTCATCTAACGAAATGCCTAAGCCTAAATTATCCCTTATATAATTTAGTTTTCTTACAGCTTCCTGCATATTGTCAATTAAAACACCTTCAGTAATTTCTATTTCCAATTTACGTGGAGTAATTCCATAATAATTAACTTT
This sequence comes from uncultured Treponema sp., assembly GCA_964485955.1. Lineage (GTDB taxonomy): Bacteria > Spirochaetota > Spirochaetia > Treponematales > Treponemataceae > Treponema_D. The sequence continues at coordinate 11,691 of CAZALL010000014.1, forward strand.
ATCCGAAAGAATCTGTAAAAAATCAGACTTACTAAGTTGAACAGGTGAAACATTTACACTCATTATTCCGTCAAAATTAAACTGTTTTTCCCACTTTGCCAGAGTAGAAATTGCAGTATCCAAAACCCAGTTCCCAATCTGAACTATAAGCAGCGATTCTTCTGCAACAGGAATAAACTGATCTGGTGAAATCCATCCTAATTCATCATCATGCCATCTTAAAAGTGCTTCAAAACCACGCAGAGTATTTGTCATAATATCAAACTGCGGCTGAAAATAAAGCTGGAATGATTTATCTGCCATAGCCTTATCCAAGTGAGTTCGCATTTTTATTTTACTTAAGAATTTTTCCTGCATTACCTGGTGGAAGAAACTTATATTATTTTTTCCATTCTTTTTAACGTCAAACATTGCCATGTCAGCAAACTTCATAAGTTCATCTTCAACGTTTGTATCATCTGGATAAATCGCAATACCTGCAGAAATATTTATTCCCTGAGGATTAAGTTTTTCAAGAAGGGCATCTCCGATTGTAATCATATAATCACGAGTTTCTATATTCTGAGCTAAAATTACAAATTCATCTCCTCCAAATCTAAAAGGAGTAATATTATCACGTTCAAAAAAATTCTTAAGGACACTAGCCATCTTTTTTATATAATTATCACCTGCATTATGCCCTTGAGAGTCATTTATAAACTTCATGTCATCAATATCAATGAGCATAAGACCAAATTTACTTCCGCTTACATTAGCCTTCTGCACTGCATTTTTAATACTCTGATCAAGCCATGCACGGTTATAAAGATTGGTTAAAGTGTCGTGATATGCAAGAAACTGCAATTTGTTATTTAATACTTCAATATTTTCAAGTTTACCCTTAAGATTTTTCTGGCTGATACTTAACTGTTCTGTAAGAGTACCAAGCCTCATATTCTGTTTTCTAAGCTGAAGTTCATGTTCTTTTTCAAGATTCATGTCATTCATTATAAGAACTGTATAGCCAATTATGTTCTGAAATTTTATCTTTAACCAATTATTTAATTTTATTGAAAAAAAAGTAGTTTCTACAGATTCAAAATTCTTTGAAGTTTTTGCAGCGTATTCCCTCCACGGAATTTCTACTGAAATTTTATCTACAAAATCACTAAAGCGGCATTCTTTTGTTACAAGATTATGAGTTAATGTTTTAAATGCATTGTTTACGTACAGAATATCCCAGTCTTCTATATTACCATCAGTTGAGTAAATAGGTTTTGCTATTAAAAGAGCAACGGAAAAATCCTGCAGTATGACTTTTAAATCGTTGTTTTCTATCATGTCCCTTCACACTTTAGCTGATGTCTCTCAAAACAATATATCTCTAAAATTATCGGCATGAAGTTAAATTTCGGGTACTGATAAATTTAAATTAGATAAAAATTATTAAAAAAATCTTAAAAAAACTCTCTTATGTTTCATTATAGCATGACTTTAGAAAAAAAGATAAAAAAAATAAAAATTAACTTAGATTTTATTCCTGTTCTTTTACGTCAACAAAAACTTCTTTTTCACCGCCACATACAGGACATACCCAGTCTGGACTTAAATCATTAAAATCTGTTTCTGGTGCAACCATATCTTCTTTAGAGCCTTTTTGCGGATCATAGATATAACCGCAGATTGTACATTCTTTTTTTTTCATATTTTCTTCCATAAACAAAATACCTTCATATTTTATAGATGTTGTGCGAAGCCGTCGCAGGATAATTGCTTCAACATGACATACTCTCTTAATTTAAACACAATTTTATTATTTTTTTTATAAATTACAAGGGTTTTATCCGTTGAAAACAAAACTGACTTTTTGTATACTAAACACATGTCGGATAAACCATTTACAGTTTTAGACTTACTTGATCTTGATCTTTCGGGACACGACTCATTAAATCTCCGTTGCATTGCAGGCAGAAAAGGGCTTGCAAGAGTTCTGACTGTTCCAGACATCAACAGACCAGGGCTTGCTCTATCTGGATTTTTAGATTCATTTGCCTATCAACGTGTTCAGCTTTTTGGAAGAGGTGAATGTGCCTATCTGCAGAAATTACAGAATGAAAACAAAACAGATTCTCTTATAAAACTTTTTTCTTTTGAAATTCCATGTGTAGTTTTTTCGCACGGACTTTTACCAAATGACAATTTCTTATCTATTGCAGAAAAATCTGGCTGTGCAGTTTTACAGACTGATCTTGAATCAAGTGAATTTTCAAGCAGACTGCTCCGCGTATTTTCAAATATTTTTGCTCCCAAAAAATCCCTACATGGAGTTTTAGTCGAAGTATACGGTGTAGGCATTTTATTAACAGGCGACTCTGGAGTTGGAAAAAGTGAAACAGCCCTCGAACTTGTAGAAAGAGGACATCGTCTTGTTGCAGATGATCTTGTTGAAGTTCGTTGTGTAAACGGTAACATTATTATGGGACAGGGAGCTAACTCTTTACTTTCGCACCATATGGAAATCAGGGGTCTTGGCATTATAAATGTTTCCCAGCTTTACGGCGTTGGTGCTATTCGTGAGCAAAAAGAAATTCAATTTGTAGTTAAACTTGAAGAATGGGATTCAAAAAAAATATATGACCGTCTTGGAACTGAAGTTCACACAATGGATTTACTTGGAGTAAAAATTCCACTTATAGAAATTCCGGTAAAACCAGGTAGAAACTTACCCATTATTATAGAAGCAGCTGCTATGAATGAACGCCTTAAATCAATGGGCTATTATTCAGCACAAGAATTTAATCAGAATGTACTTAAATGGATTGAAACTGGAGAAGCCCAGGCAGCATATTACGGCAATGAAGATAATTATTAAAATAAAACAGGACAACCTGTAAAAAAATATAAGAGGATCTTAAATGACAGAAAAAATTCTTACTGTACGAAACAGAGCAGGCATTCATGCAAGACCTGCAGCCTTAATTGCTCAGACTTCAAATAAGTTTGCGGCAGAAATTATGCTTATTAAAGACTCAACTACAGTCAATGCAAAATCCATTATGGGTGTAATCACTATGGCTGCCGGTTACAACACAACGCTTACAGTTCAGGCAGAAGGAGCAGATGAAAAAGAAGCTGTTGATGCAATCTATAATCTTTTTGAATCAAAATTTGAAGAGGAATAATTTATGAAAGGTTTGACAGACAGACAACGCCAGGTTCTGGAATTTATTGCAGATTTTACAGAAGAACATGTTTATCCCCCAACAGTAAGGGAGATTGGAGAACACTTTGGAATTTCACTGCGTGCAGTTCAGGATCATATGGCTGCCCTCCAGAAAAAAGGATATCTATCCGAAAGCCAGAAACGTTCCCGCTCTATAAGAGTATTAAAAGATGACCGCAAAAAAGTTGATCCTACATTTACAACAAAAGTACCTGTATTAGGAACAGTAGCCGCAGGAAAACCTCTGCTTTCTGAAGAAAATTTTGAAGGTTACGTAACAGTATCAGAACCATTTGTAAAACCTGGAAAAACATATTATGCCCTTCACGTACGCGGTACAAGCATGATAAATGCAGGAATTCTTGAAGGGGACATTGCTGTAATTGAGCAGGCAGAAACTGCAGAAGACGGTCAAATTGTTGTTGCCTTAGTTGACGAATCAATTACAATAAAACGTCTTTTTAGAGAAACAAACCGTGTAAGACTTCAGCCAGAAAATCCTGAATTTCAGCCAATTTACTGCCAGGATGTACGCATAGTAGGAACTCTTGCAGGCATAATACGACAGTACTAAAATGGCAGACGCAGAACTCTATCTTTTTACCGGTCCTGAACTTGGTGAAAAAAATGACAGAATAGATTCTCTTAAACAGGCATTTAGAAAAAAGTACGGTAGCGTTGATGAATATTCTTACTATGCCGGTGATGTACGGTTTGCAGACGTAATTGCACAGTTGCAGAATCAGGGGCTTTTTACACAGGCAACATTTATTGTACTTAAAAATGCTGAAACTTTAAAAAATAAAGATGATCTTTCTCTTTTAGCATCATGGGCAGTTTCTGGAAGTGAAAATACACTTATTCTTACAACAGACGAAAATACCACAGAAAAAAAACTTACAGATTTAGTTCCTGCAAAACATCGTGAACAGTTCTGGGAAATGTTTGAAAACCGCAAGCAGCAATGGCTTACAGACTACTTTAGAAAAAACGGTCTTTCAATAACAGGGGAAGCTGTAAATGACATTTTAGACATGGTAGAAAATAATACTCAGTCTTTAAAAAATGAATGTATAAAATTTTTCTATTGTTTTGAAAAAGGTCATAAAGTTACAGAAGAAGATGTTGAAAAAATACTTGCACACACTAGGGAAGAATCAGCATTTACTCTTTTTGACGCCATGTGCGACACATCTTTGAGAGTAGAAGAACGCTTTGAAAATTCAATAAACATTCTTCAAAAAATAAAAATTGCTAATAAAAAAAGTTCATCATCATCGTATTCATCTGCTGTGATTTCAGGACTTTTATGGAGTTTTAGAAAACTACGTCTCTACCATCAGATAAATCCAGGCGGAAACACACTTAGTGCAAATGATTTAAAAAACAAAGGATTTGCCAGTATGCAGGCAAAAAAATTCTCAAAAGCGGCAAACCTCTGGAGTCCCGGAGTAACTACTTCAATAATAGCTCTTATTGCAAAAACAGAAATGGACTGCCGTGAAAGTAGCGCAAATGAAGACACCCTTCTTACAATGATGCTTTATTCAATCATCATAAAAAACGGTGTGTACTGTGCAAGTGCAGATTATTCAATCTAAAGAAGATTCAGAATCAGAAATTAAATTTTTAAGAGAAATAAGATCTTCCTTTGAAAGAGTTAAACCCTTACTCATCTTTTCATGTTTTTGATCCCATGAACGAATGTCGTATTTTGCAGGTCTTCCACCCCATGATACTTTATTTAATTCAAGTTTCCAGCCACCCTTGCCTTCAGAGATAACTCCAATGTGTTTTTCAATACTATAAGAAAAATCGTCTGCCATAAAATTTTCTCCCCAAGATTTTTAATTCCACAAGTTAGCAGGATTAACAGACTTACCATTTTTGTAAACTGTAAAATGTAAATGAGGTCCTGTACTTAATCCAGTACTTCCAACGCGGCCAATTCTTGAATCGGTTGTTACGTAACTTCCCTTAGTAGTTAAAATTGCACTCATATGACCATAAAGTGTTTTATAACCAGAGTGATGAGTTACAATTACATAATTTCCGTAAACATTGCTCCATCCAGCAGTAGTAACTTTTCCAGCCATTGCAGGATAAATATAGTTTCCTGTAGCACAAGCCATATCAATTCCACCATGATAAGAACGGCGACTTGAATCAAAAGGACTTGTTCTCCAGCCAAACCATGAAGAAATACGATAACGGCATCTCAAAGGCTTTTTAAAGAGATCACCATTAATTTCCTGTCTTGTAACCCAGTCCATTTCAGCACCAGGAACAAAAAGAGTTGTACCAGACTTTAGAGAAGCATCTGTTGTAGTATGATTTACAAAAGCAACTCTCTGTGCGTCAACATTATATTTTTGTGCAATTGTAGAAGGAGTTTCTTTTGAAGTTTTTGTTGTATAAAGAATTCCAGGCATATTAGGAATTTTAAGATACTGTCCAATCTGGATAAGACGAGTCTGTTTAATATTATTTACGCTGATTAAAGTATCCTGAGTAACACCAAAAGAGTCAGCAATATAACCAATCATGTCGCCCTGTCTTACGCGATAAGCAGTATATGAAAGAGGTAAGTCTTTTGAAATCTCTGTATTTTCTAAATCTTCTGTTACAGAAAGAACCTTATCATCTGCAGCAGAAACCTGAGTGCTATCTGCCAAAAGAGAAGCATCATCTAAAATTGCTTCAGTTACTTCAGGAATACCTGGTGTTTCAAGACCACCCTGACCGTTATTGTTTGAATTTGCATGACTAATAGTAAGAGCAAGACCTGCAACTATTGCAGCCGTTCCTAAAGCCGAGCTTACACTTATAATAATATACTTTATTTTGCTTTTCATCTTGAGTCTGGAACTATAGCACATATTACTTAATTTTTCAAATGTTTTCATTTTATTTCCTGCCTAAACCTATTAAGTAGGTTTCAAAAGACTCTCTTCTACATGCCTGAGGCTTAAACCCTTTAGCAGAATTAAAAATCTCCTTCATTTTCATGAGAAGTTTCTGCTGATCTCCGTTCTGAAATATTTTTACACAGAAGTTAGCTCCACTTTTAAGCATTTGTTCTGCATACCAAATAGCCATTTCTACAAGTGCCTTAGAACGTCCTGTGTCTACAACTTTATTTCCTGTAGTAAGAGGAGCAGCATCACAGACAACTAAATCATATGGACCTTCCTGTGTAATTTTATTGCGAATTTCTTCACTTAAAAGATCACCCTGAAAAAACACAAGATTGTCTCCCTTTACACTTTTTGCAAGAGGATTTAAATCAACAGAAACTACTTTGCCCGTTCCATTTAACTGCCTTAAAAGCCATGTAGTCCAGCTTCCAGGAGCAGAACCTAAATCAAGAACAGTATAATTTTTTTTAAGCATACCAAATTTCTGATCAATTTCCTCAAGTTTATAAACACTTCTTGCAGGATAGCCTTCCTTAAAAGCTTTTTGAGACCAGTAATCAGGTTTTTCGTAACTGTTAGAACCCATATATAATTTTTCGGAAAAATTTATAAAAAATTTTACTAAATTCCTGCAATTTATTCTTCGTTTTCATGCTGAATTTAAAAGATCGTCATGCTGAATTCCTATTTTAAAGGCTGGAGACAAAAAAATTTTAAAATTTTTTACTGTACAGTAAAAAAAGACTTGTTATAAGTCTTTTTTACTGCATCAGTAAAAAATTTTAATTGTTTAGTACGCTAAGCGTACATGGGAGTCGATATGAAAGCTTTCAAAAAATTAAGTCTTGCCTTAGTGGCATTGTGTCTTGCATTTACAGCAGTAAGTTGTAACCATGGATCTATTGTAAAAACATGGACGGGAACACCAAAAAACTTCCTATCTGAGGATTTTACTTACAAACTTACAGCTTATGCTGACTACTTTTATGATGTAACTATATCTACATCAGATGGGAGTCATACTATTACTGTTTCAGAAGGTACTTATAAGCTCAATGATGATGGTTCTGCAGAATTCACAGAAACAAAAACCTATGACAGCACGACTGGAAAACTTGTTGATATTGAATCACCAAAAGCTGTAAAAGTTACTGACATTAACGAATTTGATATTAAATTAGAATATATGGGTGATGGAATATTGACTTTCAAAATTGATGCTTAATAATTTTTTTTTACATAAAGATTAAAAAACAATAGGGCTACTTAAAAATTAAATTTGGAATAACACTATAAACCAAATTTATTAGGTAGCCTTTTTTATCCTTAAAATCGCTTCCACGTGCATAATCCAGTGACGCGAAAATGGCATTTGAATTAATCCGCGAATGTCTTTGTTGCACCAATAGTCAATCAGCCAAATGGCTCGCTCGTCA
>CAZALL010000015.1:0-19064 GCA_964485955.1 uncultured Treponema sp.
GGAAGTAATTCTTGTTTTCTTAAAGCCAAATGATACATATTCATTCACACAGCTTTTAAAAGAAAACCGCATTACAAGAGAAGATGTCTATGCAATCGGCGTTCCATGCCAGGATACATTAGACGGCAAGGAAGAATGCTGTAACTGTAAAGGAAAAAAACATAATAACTGTGATGAACTTATTGCAGTTGATTCAGCTAGAGAAGAAAATCTTTCGCCATGCACAGAACGCTATGACACTGTAGCAAAACTCGAAAGCATGTCACCAGATGAACGCTTTAACTTCTGGCGAGGAGAATTTTCAAGATGTATACGCTGTAATGCATGTCGCAATATTTGTCCTGCCTGTACATGCGAAAAATGTGTATTTGACAACAATGCAATGTACACTTCACAGAAAGTTGCACAAAACTCATTTGAAGAAAATCTCTTCCATATAATTCGTGCCTGGCATGTAGCTGGTCGTTGTACAGATTGTGGCGAATGTTCACGTGTTTGTCCGGAACATATTCCACTTCATCTGCTCAACAGAAAATTCTGTAAAGATATTGATGAACTTTATGGTCCTTACGTTGCAGGAAGCGATATGGAAACAAAACCACCTATGCTGCGTTTTGATGCAGAAAAAGACTGTGAAACTTCAATTGTTCACGAAAGAGAAGCTCAGGCTACAGGAGGTGCAGAATGAGTAAATTAACAGCTCTTCCTGAATCAAAAATCAATGATTTATTCAGACAGATTGGATCAAACAAGACTCTTTATATTCCAGTAACAAATAATTCTGGTAAAGCAGATTTTGTTCAGTGGACAGAAGGTGCAGTTCTTTCTGATGAACTTAAAACAGTACGTTCTGCAAAGGACTTCTTTTTTCCAAAATCAGAATGTCTTGTTAAATATCAAAGAAAAGGTCTTGAAGTAAAAGTTGAAGACCCAAGAAAAGAATTGGAAGACTTTGTAATTTTTGGTGTACGTGCCTGTGATGCAAAATCATTTGAAATTATAGACAACGTTTATCTTAATATGCAGCCAGTTGACTCTTACTATAAAAACCGCCGTGATCATGGTACTGTAGTAACACTTGCCTGTAGCGAAGTAGAACAGACTTGTTTTTGTTCAACCTATGGCATTGATGCAGCAAATCCTGCAGGTGATGTAAGTTCATGGAAGGCAGACGGATATTTTTACTTTAAAGCAAATACAGATAAAGGAACAAAATTTCTTGATACTGTAAAAAGTCTTCTTGAAGAAAAAGATGATTTAGCAGTGGAAGAACAGAAAAAATCTATTAAAGAAAAAACACAGGCTCTTCCTTTTGCTCATTTAGATCTTTCTAAATTTACAGGCAAAGACATGCTTAAAATCTTCAATTCAAAAGTATGGGATAAGATGTCAAAAACATGTCTTGGTTGCGGAACATGTACTTATGTATGCCCAACTTGTATGTGTTTTGATGTACGTGATTTTGATTCTGGCAATGGAATTACTCAGGTACGCTGTTGGGATTCATGTATGTTCTCTGACTTTACACAGATGGCAGCTGCAAATCCTCGACTTACCCAGAAGGAACGTTTCCGCCAGCGTTTTATGCACAAACTTATGTATTATCCTATGGCTCACAATAATCTTTTTGCCTGCGTTGGATGCGGACGCTGTTTAAATTCATGTCCTGCAAATCTCAACATTGTAAAGGTAATAAAAGCATTCAATGAAGAAACAGAAGAAGGAGATAAATGATGCACAATCCAGAATCTTTTATTCCTTACGTTGGAAAAATAATTGATATTCGCCAGGAAACACCGGATGTAAAAACATTCCGCGTAGTTGGACTTGACGGAAAAAAACTTTTTGAACATATTCCAGGTCAGTGTGCAATGCTTATTGTACCAGGTGTCGGTGAATCTATGATTTCTATTACATCTTCACCTACTCTCAAGGAGTATATGGAATTTTCAATCAAAAAATGCGGCTGTGTAACTGAATTTCTGCACAATGCTCAGGTAGGTCAGGAAATCTGTGTTCGAGGACCAATCGGAAACGGTTTCCCTGTAGAAACAAAACTCAAGGGCAAAGACATTCTTGTTATTGCAGGTGGTATTGGTATTGCTCCAGTTCATTCCGTTGTAAATTACATGATGGATCACCGCGAAAATTATGGACGCATTCAGGTAATTTACGGTTCCCGCTCAAAGGCAGACCTCGTACGTTTGGATGAAATGCAGAATGTATGGATGAAACAGCCAAACTGTTCCATCAACCTTACAATTGACCGTCCAGAAGAAGGATGGGACGGACATGTTGGTTTTGTACCTCCTTATGTAACAGAATGCAATCCAGATCCAAGCATGACTGTTATTATGTGTGGACCTCCAATATTAATTCACCTTTCACTTGATGCCCTCAAAAAATTAGGCTTCAAAGATGAACAGGTATTTACCACAATGGAAATGAGAATGAAATGTGGTATCGGTAAGTGCGGACGCTGTAATATTGGTGATAAATTCGTTTGTAAAGACGGACCTGTATTCAGTTTTGACCAGCTTGGTGAACTTCCACCTGAATACTAGGCGCCCCCTCTTACTTAAACTATAGCATATGGCTGTTCAAATAAAATTGGACAGTCATGACGTAAAAAACAATAAGATGTGCTTTTGCACGTTTGGAGAATAAAATGGCAGAAACAAAACAAATGGCAACAATTTACATTTTTGGTAAAAAATATGAAGTTCCAGCAGAACTTACAATAATGAATGCTATGGAATATGCAGGCTACCAGTTAAAACGCGGATGTGGATGCCGCAACGGATTCTGTGGTGCATGTGCGACAATTTACCGTATCAAAGGACAGAACCAGTTACAGACTTGTCTTGCCTGTTCAAAAAAAGTTGAAGACAACATGTTCATTGCGACACTTCCTTTCTTCCCTCTTGTAAAACAGGTTTATGACATCAATAAAATCAAACCTGAACAGCAGATTATGATGCAGCTTTATCCTGAAATTTATTCCTGCATCGGATGTAATGCATGTACAAAAGCCTGTCCTCAAAATCTTAACACAATGCAGTATATTGCTTATGCACAGCGCGGTGATTTTGCAAAATGTGCAGATGAAAGTTTTGACTGTGTAATGTGTGGATGTTGTTCATCCCGCTGTCCAGCAGGTATTTCTCATCCTCAGGTTGCAGAACTTGCAAGACGCTTAAATGGTAAGTACATTCAGCCTCAAACACAGCATCTCATTGATCGCGTAAACGAAATCGAAGAAGGTAAATGTCAGGCTGCTCTTGAAGAAATGATGAAAAAACCTCTGTCTGAGATTATGGAACTCTACAACAATCGTGAGATTGAAAAATAAACTTCCCTTAAGGAGATAAATATGTACGGTAATTACCTTGACGAAGCAGCAAAAATCGTAGCCCAAAAGCGCGAAGAAAATCTTAAATTTGAACACGCTCGTCTTACAGCAGACGAAAAAGATAAACTTCTTGCAGAATTTCACCCAGATCACATTGCATCACAGTTTACAGAATTAAAAATAGGACCTAATAAAGGTCAAAAAGCACCTATTGAACTTGCAGAAATGCTTCAAGCAAAACCTCGTCTTGAACCAGAAAAGATTGACTTAAGCCACGTTGATTATGTAGCAGACGTACTTGTAATTGGCGGTGGTGGTGCAGGAACAAGTGCATCGATCATGGCATCACAGGCAGGTGCAAAAGTTCTCCTCGTAACAAAACTTCGCGTTGGAGACGCAAATACAATGATGGCAGAAGGTGGTATTCAGGCAGCAGACAAACCTAATGACAGCCCTGCCCAGCACTATCTTGATGCATTTGGCGGTGGTCACTTTAAGGGTAAACCTGAACTTGTTTCTACTCTTGTAAACAAAGCACCTTCTGTAATTAAATGGCTCAATGATCTTGGTGTTGAATTTGATAAAACTGAAGACGGAACTATGGTTACAACACATGGTGGCGGAACAAGCCGCAAGCGTATGCATGCCTGCAAGGATTACTCTGGTGCCGAAATAATGCGTACACTCCGCGATGAAACTTTAAATCGTGTGGATTCGATTACTGTAGTTGACTTTACTGCTGCTATCGAAATCATCAAAAATGACAAAGGTGAAGCATGTGGTGCCGTTCTCATGAATATTGAAACAGGTGAAATCATGATTGCAAAAGCAAAAGTTGTAATTATTGCAACAGGTGGTGCAGGTCGTATGCATTATCAGGGCTTCCCTACTTCAAACCACTATGGTGCTACAGCTGATGGTCTTGTTCTTGCATACCGTGCAGGAGCTAAACTGCTTTACCAGGATTCCCTTCAGTATCATCCTACAGGAGCTGCTTATCCTACACAGATTTTAGGCAAACTTGTAACAGAAAAAGTACGTTCCCTTGGTGCAAAACTCATCAATAAAGACGGAGAAGTTTACATTCATCCGCTCGAAACACGCGATGTAAACGCTTCGGGAATCATTCGTGAAGTTCGCGAAGGTCGTGGTGTAAAAAATGACGTACAGGATGCAGTATGGCTTGACACTCCAATGATTGAAATGATCCATGGAGAAGGAACTATTCTAAAATCTATTCCAGCCATGTACAATATGTTCATCAAATATGGCATTGACATCAGAAAGGAACCTATCCTTGTTTACCCAACACTTCACTATCAGAACGGTGGTGTTGAGATTGACAAAACATGTCACTCAGGAGTTAAAAATCTTCTTGTTGCAGGAGAAGCATCTGGTGGTGTACACGGAACAAACCGCCTTATGGGTAACTCTCTTCTGGACGTAGTTGTATTTGGTCGTGAAGCTGGTATTGAAGCTGGAAAAATGTTTAAGGATATTAAACTTTCTGACAAAATGAATCTTGATCATGTAAAGGCATTTGAAAAAGAAAGAGAAGCTGCAGGAATTAAAACAGAAGTAGTTTCACCAAAAATTCTTCCAACTTACCATCACGGTAACCCTGAATTTGACAAAAAAATTCCTGGTGCTACTAAAGACTAAATTTTAAAGCATTATGAGGCTGACTAAAAAACATCTTAGTCAGCCCTTATTTTTTTAACTTTAAAAATCATAAAAAAACGGCTTAAATACAGGTCTTATTGACTATTAAAACAAATATTTATAGAATTAGAAAAATTTACATTTTAAGAGGTAAAAAATGACTGCTTATCTAGCTGGACTAGTTCATTCTGGTCTGTCATTTATTTTTATTGTTTTTGCTATTGGTGCAATTGGTTATCTTATTGGTGCAATCAAAATTAAAGGCATTGACCTTGGAACTGCAGGTGTTCTTCTTGTGGCACTTATCTGGGGAATTGTAATTAAATTTATTCCAGAATTTTCTATAGGTGATACAAAAATTGTTCTTTGGGATTCTGCAATAAAAACAAGTTTTGGTCTTGTATCTAAAATCGGAACTGCCCTTTTTGTAACTGCAGTAGGTCTTATTGCCGGTCCTAAATTCTTCCGTTCATTTAATAAATCAACACTTGCTTATATTCTGCTTGGTATAATAATCATTGCTGTAGGTGCTGGAACTGCCGTTTTATTTATTCTTCTTGATAAAAACCTTACACCATCTATGGCAGTAGGTCTTTTAACTGGTGGTCTTACTTCTACTCCAGGTTTTAGTGCAGGAAAAGAAGTTGCAAAGGCTGTTGAAGAAGACGTTACTGCAGGTTACGGAATTGCATATCTTTATGGAGTTCTTGGTGTCGTACTCTTTGTTCAGCTTGTTCCAAAAATTTTAAAAGTAAATATGGAAGAAGAAGTTAAAAACTTTACAGCTGCAAACCAAATTCAGATTCCAGAACCAAAAGGAAAACTTGTAAATCTTGATCCATTTGGTTTCTTTCCATTTACACTCGCTGTTGCTCTTGGCTGTTTAATTGGAGCAATCAACATTCCAGGCATTAACTTTTCATTAGGTAATTCTGGTGGATGTTTAATTGGCGGTTTAATTATAGGTCATTTTGGACACATTGGTAAAATTGACTGGCGTATTTCAAAACAGACATTAAACTTTATGCGCGAATTAGGTCTTGTTTTATTTTTAATCGGTGCAGGTGTTCCAGGCGGAGTAAATTTCATTGATAAATTTAAATGGACATACTTCCTTTATGGTGCAGTTATGACAACACTTCCTATGATTGTAGGCTTCTTACTTGCAAAATATGTATTCAAGCTTAGCCTCTTAAATAACTTAGGTTCAATCACAGGTGGTATGACTTCAACACCAGCTCTTGGTACATTAATTTCAACTGCCGGAACAGATGAAGTTTCTGCAGCATATGCCGCAACATATCCATTTGCTCTCGTTTCTGTAGTTCTTGCAGCAAAAATACTTATCATGGCATTTTAGAAAATAAAATAATCAAATACGAAAAAAGCCTGCTTTCAAAATGAAAACAGGCTTTTTTTATTTATATAAAAAGAAATAATGATTAAATTTTAATTAATTTCTGCTGGAATATCAATTTGAGAAGATGAAAACTTTTTCTTAGATCTTTTCTTTTTTGTATCAACAATACTTAAATTAATGGTCTTTTCTATTTCCATTCCACCTGAAAGTTCAATTGTCCAATACAAAGCAGACGTAAAAGTTTTTGATGCACAGATAATATTTCCATGACTGTCTGGTCTATTAAAAATTATCTGAGAACAAGCAAAACCTGCTTCTTCATTTGGTTCAAAAACAAAATTTGCATTATCCTTTACATCTGAAATCTGAATTACAGAAACGCCTTCATTTTTGTTAAAGGAATTATTTTCATCCAATGCAACTCTTTCTCCGTCAGCTATAAGTTCAAGCTGATACTGATTTACATTATCTTCCAAATCTACAGTTTGAGCAAAATTTGATTCAACTGCAAAAAATCCTTTTACAGGAAGAGGACTCTCATTTTTAAGGATATACTGAATTATAAAACCATTTGTCGAAACAATATATTTTTTACGTAAACTTAAAGGCTGTCTTAATTCAGAAAATTCACCCTTACCTTCCATAAGAATTTCATGACGAGCTGCATCAAATTTTTTTTCATTAAACTGAACTTCAGAAAAAACACCATTACCAGCATTCTGACACTTTATATATTTTTCCATATCAGATTTTTCAAAAATATGATCAACAAAAAGGCCTCTCTGATAATTATCATTAATTCCTTCAAATAAAACTAAACGCCCTAAGGAATCAGCATAATTTCCGCCGTTTTTAATAAGATCCATTTCAGATATTTCACCAGAATGTAAATTAATTACTGCATGAAATTTATCCATCTGACAAATATATTCATTTAACCCATCTCCATTATAATCATAACTTGTTAAAGATTCTTTAAATCCCTTGCACTCACGCACAACTTTTTCTGCTTCATTTAAAAATCTGTACGCTTCCTGTCGAAGTTTTGCGGCAGCCGGTATTCCTTCTGGTGAACACACGTATGCTATTCCGTTTTGTGCCTGCCATAATTTTTCTCGGGCATATTCTTTTCTAAGCTTATCCCCATGACTTTGTGAAACAAGAATTGAAACATACATCATTCTTTCATAAAGACGATGACTCTGCTTGTAGATATTTAAAAAATCATGAATAGTTATAGGGAACCGGGTTTTATTTTCTGAACGCTTATAAGGTGTTCTTGCCCACTGAGCAATAGACCATTCCATTCCAGATGGAATATATGAAGCAACAAAATCTTTTGCATTCTTTAAATAGTTTTGTGGAATTGTAACATTTATCCAGTTGTCTTTTGTACCAGATTCACATGAAGCTGCTATTTCTAAAAACCACTTAGATTCAAAAATCTTTTTAAATGATTCAATATTAAAAACTAAAGAAACAATAGGATTTTCTTCATTAAAGCCATTTTTACGGCAGATCTCAATATTTTTCTGCACAAGAGAAATCCATGAAGTTAATTCATCATCTTCAGTGGGAAGCAGATTATTTGAATATGGAATTACTTTGATTGATTTTCCCTGATCCGAAACAATTAATGGAAGATAGACAAGTTTAGAATCAGGAATAAGAGTATTATCAAGACTTACATATTCCATTCCACAGGTCTGCAGCGTAGTTGTTAAAGACGGATCCCATATATTCTTAAATAAAGAAATACCTCTTGGTCTTTTACCAATTGTAGACCTTAAGGAAGTTGTCATTTTTTCAATCTGTCCTGAACGGTCAACTGGAAAAAGCAAAGGAAAAACAGGATTATAATAACCACTTCCCAAAACTTCAGTCTGATGTCTTCCTGTAAGTTCCTTTAGTACCTGAATAAATTCAGGATGTTTTTTTACAAAAAATTCAATCTGCAAACCGCTAAAAGAAAATGAAAAAGCAAATTTTGGATGTGCATACAAAAAAGAAATCAGAGGCTTATAAACTGTCTGATACTGTTCTTCAAGAAACTGGCTGTCCTTTAGATGATCTACTTCTGCTGCCAGTTCAAGGCAAATATTTAACTGTGACACTATTGTAGCACCTTAGGATTGAGCCAAGAAACATTCCATGCAAACAGGGCAAAAATTATAATTATAAAAGTAATTAAAATTAAAGTGGAATTTTCAAAAGTAAATGCAGGATGAGAAAGTTCAATTCTTTTTCTAAGTGCCACGAGCAGAGGAATAAATAAAACAAAACTTATTACACAAATTCCTGTAATTAAAAGCACCTGCAAAATTGAATTTCCTTCACCAAGACCTAAAAGCACACATAAAAGTATAAGACAAAAATCTGCTATACCCGTTTTTAATGTAACCTTGGGAATGGAATCTACAAGTAAAAGCAAAAGGGAAAAAATAAGAGTTGCAGCAAAAGGATAAAGTTCAATAATTTCAAATCTGGCAAACAAACTTATAATCAGTAAATAAGTCAAAGCAGAAGATACAAGCGAAATCAAAAGATATTTTACTGAATTTAGAAAATAAATTTTTGCACCTTCATTAAGTTCAGTGGCACGGTTCAAACCAATTCCATATATTAAAATGGCTGATGTGAAAATCAAATAATGTAAAATATCATTAAGCATTTTCAGTTTCTCCATTTAAATTTTTATTTTCCTCTGCGAAAGTAGAAGCTACATTATCTTCACTTAGAGATTGTGTATTTTGACTTTGCTGAATATCCAAAATACTTTCTTCAGAATCTTTATTTTCAATATCAGTTACATTATTATTTTCGATAGCAGAATTTTCCTGTACTGTTGTTTCAAGAACTTCTTCAACTTTGTTTTCAATTTTATCAGCTGAATTTTCAGGACTTTCATTTACTAAAAGATTTTCACCTGTATTTACAGAAGAATCTATATTTTTTTCTTTGGCCTCTAAATTTTCATTTTTTACAGCTGTATTATTTTCTTCCCTTTTTACTTTTTTTATACTAATTTTTTTATCTATAAACGTAAAAAGAGTTATCGTCAAAACAGTAAGTAAAATTGCTCCAGGAAGTGAAGCAAAAAATGATGATACAGAAAAATACTTTGAAGTTTCAGGAAAGATTTTTATATAATAAAATCCGTTTCTTACAGGAAGTGTAATTGTTCCGTAGCCCAAAAAATCTCTTACAAAGAAAAACACTAAAGCTAAAAGAGAATAAAGGCCACTTCTTTTCATATTTAATTTTAATTCTTCTGACAGTGGCTTTTTATTTTTATCATAAAGACTTCCTAACATAAAAGCAGAAAGTGCACACATATAAAGCGAAAATCCTAAAGTAAGTGCAATTACAGGAGAATAAATCATAAGCAAAAGCTTTACAAAAACTGCACAGGCAATAAGAATAAGGGCAAGTGCTAAAGGCTGCATTTCATCCATGTCTAATTCTGAAATAAGTTTTTTAAATAAAGTACCTGCAAACATAAAAAAATTTACTGCAATAAAAAATATTATACCATAAGCAAAACGCCCTGGAAGAGGAACTAAAAGCGCAAGAGAAAAAGCTACAATGGCATAAAGATTAAAATTTATTTTTTTTTCGTTCATTTACTTTACTCCGAAAGTGATTTTTCGACTATGCCGGGAATTCTATTTGCCCAATATGCAATCTGTGAATTTTGAGAAGTATGCAGAATCTGTTCTTTTACCTTTCCCTGAGCAAGTATAAAATCAATAAATTGTGCACCAGTATTTTTTTCATAAATAAATACTGCAGGAAGAGGACCATACATTGTTGTAATTTTTATAATGACTGCATAATAGGAACCGTCATTAAAACTGTTTTTATTCAATTCAAAAATTGCCGTTGAAGAAGCAAGCCCTGTATTAACGCAAATATAATCTCCAATTTTATATGAAGTTTCATCATTTTCAAAAAGAGTATTTTCAACAGCTTTTCCAAGATAGAATTTCCAGCTATTCTTTGTAGCTAATGTCATAAGAACAAGCAAGCAGAAAATTATTAATGCTAAGGCTGCAAATATGGAAGCTTTTTTAAATTTTTGTGAAGAAAGAACATTTTTACTATCAGACATTTTCTGTCTCCTTAAGTTCATTTATTTGAGGAAGAAGAACTTTTTTTAAAAAGCCCTTTACCTGTTTACTTTCAAAATACTGAATTACCGGAGAAAAAATATTCATTATCAAAACACTAAAAATAATTCCAGTGGAACTAGCCCCATATCCTGCAATTAAAAATGCCATAATTCCACCAAAAGCTCCGTAAACTATTTTACCCCACAAGGTAATTGGAGTAGTTCCAAACCATTGCATTAAGAATACACAGGCAAAAAGAGTACCACTTGTTAAAAGTGCTAAAAGCATATCCCCCTGCAGTGGAATTCCCTGAATAACTAAAGGAAGTACAAGACGAACTAAGAGACAGTATACAAAAAGAAATACTGCAGGAATTACGCTGTCTATAAAATCAAAAGAAATTAAAATTATTCCGGAAATTAAAGTAATAAAATTAAACCTAAAGGCTGGAATTACACAATAACAGTCCCAGAACAAACTTACATAGCCGTCAGGAACAGAAACGCCAAAAAGACCAAAAATAAATTTATTAAAAAATTGAGTAATTGAAGTATCAAATTTTACTAAAGGAACTGAATTAGTCTGTACAAGATTAAGAGCCGGATTTCTAGACTGAAGGTCAATAAGAGAAAAAGAAGAAAGAGGAAATGCCTGAGGATTTATTACATAGGCTGCAATAACTGTAACAAGACAAATATTAACCCATGAAGACGAAAAACTTCCAAAGGAAATTTTTAAAATTAATGTTGAAGAAAAAACAATAAAAAATACCGCAGGCAGTTGATAAGTCGAAGGTAAAAGTAAACCAATTACCAGTCCCTGTATAATCGAAACAACTGCATTAAATTTTGTTTTCTTGGAAAAACCAGTATAAAGTCCTTCAGCAGCCACAGATGCAATAAGAGATGCCAAAAGTACAAAAATTGAAGCAAATGACTTTGTTGCAAAAAGCATTATCACTTGAAGCACAAGCATACACAAAATGGAAAGCGTAATATTTCCAACTGAAGGTGTAATATATTTAAAAGGATGAAGGCTCGTTCTTTCATAAAGTTTTTTATTACTATTCTTCATTCTTAGCCTCCTTAATTGAAAGAATTGTCTGTGAAAGCGGAAGCCTTGAAGGACACACGCAATTACATAAATTGCAGGCTGAACAAAGATTTACTGTTTCAAGCATCTGCTGACCTACAGGTTTACCGCCATTACTATGACGATAAATTAAATCTGGAAAAAGAGACTGTGGACATATTTTTCTGCACCTGCCACATCTTATGCATTCACTAAAACGCTGATCATCTAGCTGCCCTGAAGGAACAAATTCAACAGATTTTACTTCCTTTGTAACAGGTATATCAAAAGAACTTACAGAATATCCTAAAATAAGTCCGTTGATTACAATTTTTGCAGGTTCAACTTTAAAACCACCGCACTGTTCAATTAAATTTCCAATTGTAGTTCCAAGACGTACTTTAAACATTGCAGCAGCCCTAAGACAGTCCCCCGTTACATGAACAAAACGTTCAACGACAGGCATCCCATAGACAACAGCTTCCATAGCACTAAAACAAGTTTCCGGGTCTACAAACAAACTTTTTACACTCACATCTTCAAAAAGAGAATTATCTTTTAACTGAACATTTTTTGATTTTTTTCTATCAGTAGCTTCTTCCTTTAACTGAGTCTTTAATGTCTGCACAATATTATGCTTGAAACCTGCTGGATATTTTTCTGTATCAATCTTGTGAATCATATAAGGCATTTTTTCAAGCAAATCAAAATTTATTTTATATTCTTTATTTTTAGAAAGTGCAAAAACAATTCCCCTAGCATCAAGTGCTTTTGCAATTATATATGCTCCCTCTACCACCTGATCAAGATATTTTTCTGCTAAAAAAGAATCTGTCATACGACTAGGATCTTCATCAAACATCCTTACAACTACAAAACTGTATTTTTTTGAACTTATATCTTTAACCTGTTCTGCAAGAGGATGAGTTTGATAAAAAGTATTAACAACCCCTTTTTTAGAAAATGTAGTACACAAAGCAGAAGGAGAAAATGACTTCCAGCTTATTTGAGACTGACTTTTTCCAAGATATGAAAAATTTCCTACAAGTCGTATTTTTAAAGCACTTCCCTTTTTACCATCCGGCAGTTCAAATTCTGTAATCTGACAAATTTTTCCAGGCAAAGGAGAATGAATTGCTGCTCCATTTTCACCAGTAGAATCTTTTGAATCAACTGCAATAATTTCGCCTTCCGTTACACTGTCATTTTCTTTCACTACAGGAAAATATTCTTTACCCTTAACCTGCGATAAAGCTATATATGCATACTGAGGAAGAAAAGCCCTTACAGCACTGTTAAAAGAATGACTTTCTGAATGAACAAAATTATTTACTGTCTTCATTTTTTTTACTACCAAAAACCTTAAATCTAACTGAAACATTATAATACAAATACACAATTAGTGGAATTACCATTGCAATAATAAGAAGAATAAATGCTTTAAAATCCCTACCACTGTTAGAATAACTTTTTTGACTGTAATGAACAGTAGCAGAACGCCCCTGCTTTTTCATAAGTTTTTCTATAGCAGGATACGACAAATTATCTACCTCATGTTCCATAGAATCAAAAAAAGCTAAATCGTATTCAGCAACAAGTTCTTCATAAGATTCAATACCTTTTTTTGTAGACCTGTATCTTGTTAAAGTAAGCCTTGAGCCTTTTTGTGCAATAAGTTCTTCAATTTTCGATCCCTTATTTAAGTTTCTATAAGGAAAAGTTACTGTATTCCAACACCATGCAAAATATTCATTCATTGAAGGAATTTTATTATCTTCGCCAGAAATATTTTTATTTTCTTTTGCAGATGAAGGACAAGGTAGAGATAAATCACTTACAGAAGTCTGAGGTAAAAATCTTGCTCCAAGCAAAAAACACAAAAGAATTCCAAAAAGACAAAGAGAACTAAGCAAAATATAAGATCTGTTCTTTTTAGAATACACATTTATATATTTTGCAGGAAGAATTAATTCAAAATCAAAAGATTTTTTTAAATCCGCTTCAGTCTCAAAACGATAACAAAGCAGAATACTTGCAAGCACACTTAAAATTACAAAAATAAAAAGGAGACCACATTTCCATGAAAAAGAAAAAATAATTACATAACCGCAAATAAAAAGAATATCAATTCCTGCATTTTTATAAAGAACTGCCAGAGCCTTTTCACGCTTCCAGTATTTTTGCAGAAGAAAAAGTGCTAAAAATTCAAGACAAAGAGCTGCCGCCACAGGATAATAAGGATTTACCAGAGAAAAAAATAAAATAAAAAATCCGCCAGAAGCAAAAAGTTTTTTATGTTCAGAAACTGTAATTAAAAAAACATAAAACGCCAGGCAAATCAAAGGAACCAAATAAGGAAAAGTTGAATGTCCGTCAAGACCAGCCTTAAGATTTTTCTGCTTTACCAAAAAAGTCAATGCTTTTTCTGTCTGTTTTTCATAAACTTCAGGAATATAGTAAAGCATGTATTTTCCATCTTCATCATGAAAATATGCATTGCGCTTAAAAAGATAAGAATCTTCCGTATAAGGCTGAACTGGTGCAATTTTTGAAAATACAGGAATACGCTGTTTTGAAAGCGAAATTACATCTTTACAACCTTCTTTTTCAAGGACATCAAGGACTTCATCTTCAGGAACAGACTGCTGTACATAAAGCACCTGATAACTCTTCCAGATTTTAGTTACCGGAAGACTTCTTGTAAAAAACAAAACTAAAAGAGAAAGTACAATTACAGCTAAGGGCAATAGACTTTTATAACTTAACAAAGACTTTACATTCATTATTAAAACACACTGAATGCAAGTCCTATTACAAATCCTATCAAACAGCCAATGAAAACTTCCATTGGAGTATGTCCCTGCACTTCCTTAATTGGTTTATATTCTATAATATTTTTTTCAGCAAGAGATTTACCTATAAAATTAAGCATACTGGCCTGTATACCACTTGCCCTTCGCACACCAAGAGCATCGCGAATAGTTACAAAGAAAAATCCCAGTGACAACAAAAAAACATCACTTCCAAGTCCTGATCTAAATGCTATTGAAGTACACATAGTTGTAACAAGAGCACTGTGACTTGAAGGCATACTGCCTGTACGCCAAAACATAAGTTCAATAAGTTCCGACAGACTGTGAACTTTTCCTGAGAATAATTTTATAAGAGTTTTTATAAATTGAGCAGAAAGCCAGCTGAAAAGCATAGAAAGTAATACAGGATTAGTAAAAAATGCATACAGTTGACCTTTAAAATTTTGCATAATCTCTATTTTACTTGAGAAATATATTTTGTCTAGTAGCAGATAAAATTATTTTTTTCTATACTATAGAAATGGATTTTAAAGACTTTACGGCTCTTACTGATGACGAAGGAAGAAGACTTGATCGCCTTGTAAAAATTATTTTAAACGACAAATACTCCTTAAATGTTACGCAAAACGAAATTTACAGACTTCTTAGAAAAAATTTTATCAAATTAAACGGCAAAAAAGCCTCTGTTCAGGCAAAAATCCATAAAGGAGATATAATTTCCATACCAGACTTCTGCTTTTTAAATAAAAATCAAAAAGAAGAAAATAAAGATGCAATTCATTCAGAAAAGATAAAAGAAAAAAAAATAGAAATAATATATTCTTCAAAAGATTTATTTTTTGTAAATAAAGAAAGAGGAATTGCAGTTCAGTCATCAGAAAACGGTAAAATTAGTCTTGAAAAACTTGCACTCTCACAAGCAGAATCAAACGGACTTTTGTCAAAAGATTCTATATCTTTTAAATGCGGACCACTGCACCGTATTGACACAAATACCACAGGAATAGTTACTTTTTCTGCAAGTCTAAAAGGAGCCCAATGGTTTTCTTTGGCCATACAAAATCATATTTTAGAAAAAACATATCTTGGGATCGTTGAGGGAATAGTTAAAAATTCATGTACCTGGGAGGATAAAATTTTTTGTGAATCAACAAACTCTAAAACTAAAAATTTTCAGACAGTAAAAATTTCTCCCGATGGAAAAGAATCTCTTACAAAAATAAAACCTCTAGCCTATGGTTTTTGCGGAATTGAAAAAATTACACTTCTTGAGTTTAAGATTGTAACAGGCCGCAAGCACCAGATAAGGGCACAATCAGCCTTTCATGGACATCCTCTTTTGGGAGACAGTGCTTATGGTGCAAAAAAAATAAAATTTGTGCCGTTTTTTCTACATGCATGGAAAATAAACTTTCCTCAAGACAATGAACTTGGACTTCCACAAGAAATTACAGCTCCACTGCCAGAAGATTTTTATAATTTTATTAAGTCAAACTTGAAAATTACAGATTCTGCTTTTATAATTAAATAATATCTTATGGCTTACCTGTCAGATTTACTGGAAGATTTATTCAGCAAAAAAACAAAAGTTTTCGCACTTGTTGGAGAAAGTGGAACTGGAAAAAGTTTCAGGGCTAAACTCCTTGCACAAAAATATAAAATTCAGGCTTTAATTGATGACGGGCTTTTAATTCAAGGAGATAAAATTTTAGCCGGTAAATCTGCAAAAAAAGAAAATTCCTACATGGGAGCCGTCCGGACAGCACTTTTTGACAGTAAGGAACACCGTGACAGTGTTGCAAGAGTAATTCAAAAGCAGCACATAAGAAAAATTCTTCTTTTAGGCACTAGCGAAAAGATGGTAAACAAAATTGCCCTTCGTCTGCAGTTACCTCAGCCGGAAAAAATTATTCATATAGAAGACATTGCAACCCGTGAAGAAATCGAAAAAGCTATCAGAAGCCGTCAGGTTGAAGGTAAACATGTAATTCCAGTTTGTGCTGTTGAAGTAAAAAAAGACTACCCGCAGATTTTTCATAATTCCTTTCACATTTTTTTAAAGGATGAAAACAAAGACAGTCCCGATTCAAAAGTTTTTGAAAAATCAGTAGTAACACCTTCATTCAGTAAAAAAGAGCGCCTTGAAATTTCAGAAGCAGCTCTCTGCCAGATGATTTATTCTAATGTAAAACAATATTCTTCAGAAATAAAAATAAAAAAACTTATAATAAAAACTGACAGTCGCGGTTACCGCTTAAGTCTTACAGTTGACCTGCCATTTGCGACTCAACTTACAGAAAGTGTACAGTCACTTCAAAAAAATATAATTGATGGCGTTGAAAATCTAAGTGGTATTCTTATTGAAGAAGTTAACATCATTATAGATAAAATTACAGGTCCTCTTCCTTCAGAAAAAGACAGTGCTTGATGATAAAAATTATTTTGCCATTTTAGAAGGAGCCTTAAGCCGTTTAGGAAGTTTTACCTGTATGCCGTAAGATTTTAAAACTGTCCTGATTGCAAACTCAAGTTCAGTTCTCTGTGGATTCATTGGAAGAATAAAATTTCTGCACTGTGCCCATGTTCTTGTATAAAGTTCGGCAGCTGTTGTTTTATGTGCAATTTCTTCATCCCAGTCTGTAATAGTTCCAATAAAATCCCTTATTATAAAAACAAGTTTTTCACCAAGTCTTGAATCATTATGAGATGCAATAAAAGTATCCAGTTCCTTAAGGCTATTTAAATAGTCTTTTGCAAATTTTTTTGAATCTAAGATAAGTTCTGTTGCTGCCGGCTGTAAAAAAGGATAAAGATCATTGTCTAAAGCCTGAGCGACAATTTCTGAAGAATGACCACTATTTATAATCTTTAATAATTCTTCAGTAAGTCTTGAAGGCGATACTGGAGAAAGTAAATCTGCACTTTTACGAATTTTCTTTTTAAGATAATGAGGTAATTTACATCCGGTTGTTGCACTATACTTTACTGCCCTAAGCATTCTTACAGGATCTTCAGTAAAAATATGATCTAAAGCAATTACAGGACGAATTATTCCCTTGCGTATATCCTGCACTCCGTTTACATAATCAATTACCTGTTCTTTCTGAACGTCATAATAAAGTGCATTCAATGAAAAATCCCGTCGCAGAACATCCTCATCCATTGTACCAAATTCATTTCCTACAGAACCATCGCGAATAGAACGGAATGTCGATACTTCAAAAATCTTTGGTCCAAAAAACACATGAACAAGACGGAATCTTCTTCCAATTATGCGGGAATTTCTAAATATTTTTTTTATTCTGCTTGGAGTGGCATCCGTTACAATATCAAAATCTTTTGGTGCTTTACCTACAATAAGGTCTCTTACGGCACCACCTACCAGATAAGCATCAAATCCTGACTCTCTAAGTCTAGAAATAACTTTTATAGCGTCAGGATCTATATGATCCAGCCTGATTTTATGTTCATCCTTTGTGTAGATTTTTGCTTTTTCTACAGGATTGCCATTCTCATCAGTTGCATATCTTATTAACACAATGTCGCCATTTTAATGTTCAATGCTCTCTTGGTCAATAAGTTAAGAAATCTGCTGTAAAATCCACTTAAGGACTTCATTACTTACTTCTTCGCCATTTGTTTCTTTTAGAAGTTCATGACGAGCATCCTGATACCAGACAAGATCAACATTCTTCATGCCGTTTTTTCTGTAGATATTAAAAAGTTTTTCAACTGTTTTTCCATATGAACCAACTGGATCTGCAGTTCCATCAATGAAATGTACCGGCAGATCAAGTGGAATTTTTTTAATCTGTTTTTTAGTATGAATATATGAAAGTCCTCTAAAAAGTTCCTGGTAAAATTCTACAGTACAAACAAAGCCACATAAAGGATCTGCTATATAATTGTCTACGGATTTTTCATCTCTTGAAAGCCAGTCATATTTTGTCCGAGGATTTTTATATGTTGAATTACTTGAACCAAATGCCATTTTATCAATAAAAGGAGAATATCTTTCTTTTCCACCTAGAGAACACACTAAAGCAAGACAATGGGCAAAAGCCATAAGAAGAGGTCGAGGGCCAGCAGTTCCGCAGAGTACGCATCCGTCAATTGTATTACCGTAATTTTCAATAAATGCCTGTGAAATAAATGAACCAAAACTATGTCCAAACAAAATTACTTTTTTTCCTGGATAAAGTTCTTTTACCATTTCAACTTCTTCATGAATGTCTTCAACAACCCTTAAAAAACCTTTGTCTTTACAAAGATAACCTAATTTTCCATTGGCATTTTTTTGAGCTAGCAAAGCAGTCTGTCCGTGACCTCGATGATCTTCACCGTAAACTGCAATATTGCTGTCTGTCAGAAGTTTTGCGAAAGGTTCATAACGAGCAGCATGTTCTGCCATACCATGACTTAAAACAACAATGCCTTTTACAGATTTTTTTTCAGGAAGCCAGCTGTGAATTACAAGTTGTGCACCGTCACTCATTGTTTTTGTAAATAAATCAGTTTTCATATTTTACTCCCATAAATTATAAACTTTGCAAAGCAAATTTTACATTTTACACAAAATACCGCCCACTTTCGTAAAAGACGCTATTCTGTTATAGTCTAGACAAATGATAACACAGAATATTATAGCAGACAAAATGGTTTTCGGGGGAGACTGTATTGCAAAAATTGAAGGA
>CAZALL010000016.1:0-17835 GCA_964485955.1 uncultured Treponema sp.
TCCTTGATGCTGCAGTTACAGATCTCACTCAGATTACCGGCCAGAAAGCTGTTAAAACAAGAGCAAAGAAAAGTATTGCAAACTTCAAGCTTCGTGAAGGCAATGAGGTGGGTGCAATGGTAACACTTCGTGGTGCTCAGATGTATGAGTTCCTCGATCGTCTTATCAATGTTGCACTTCCACGTGTAAAGGATTTCCGCGGAATTAAGGCTACTGGCTTTGATGGTCACGGAAACTTCTCTCTTGGTATTACAGAGCAGATTATTTTCCCAGAAATCGACTTCGATAAAATCGTTAAGATTGCTGGTATGAATATCAGTATTGTTACAAGTGCTCGCACTGACAATGAAGCTCGTGTATTGCTCACCAAGTTTGGAATGCCATTCAGGAAATAAGCGAGGAGTTCATGGCTAAGAAATCAATGATTATTAAGGCTAACCGCACACCAAAGTATAGCACACGCAGATATAATCGCTGTTCACTTTGCGGTCGCCCTCATGGATATTTGCGCAAATTTAAGATTTGTCGTATTTGTTTCCGTAAATTAGCTAGTGAAGGCCTTTTACCAGGCGTCACTAAGTCCAGTTGGTAGAGTGATAGGAGAATAAAATGGCAGCTTCAGACCCAATAGCAGATATGCTTACAAAAGTCCAGAATGCGGCAAATGCCCGTCACGAAAAGGTTGATGCACCTGCATCTAAAATCAAACTGGAAATCGTGAAAATTCTGAAGACTGAAGGTTATATTAAGAACTTCAAAAAAGTTCAGGACGATGATGGCCACAGTGTAATTCGTATTTTCTTAAAGTACGATGATGCTGGTAATTCAGTAATCCACGGTGTTAAGAAAATCTCAACACCAGGTCGTCGTGTATATTCAGGTTATAAGGATTTACCTCGTGTTCATAACGGATATGGTACCCTTATTGTATCAACATCTAGCGGAGTTACTACTGGTAAAAAAGCTTCAGAAAAGCTCATCGGTGGTGAACTTATCTGTTCTATCTGGTAATAGGGGGAAGAAATGTCAAAAATTGGTAAACTTCCTGTAGCTATTCCAGCAGGTGTTACTGTAACTGTTGCTCCAAATTTGGTAACTGTAAAAGGACCAAAGGGTGAACTTAAACAGAATTTCAATGACCTTGTAAAAGTAGAAGTAAAAGGAAACGAAGTAATCGTAACTCCTTCAGCAGATACAAAACCTGCCAATGCAGCTCATGGTTTGTACCGTAATCTTATTCATAATATGGTTACAGGTGTAACAAGTGGTTTTTCTAAAGTACTTGTTATCACAGGTGTAGGTTACCGTGCTGAAGTTCAGGGCAAAAATCTTGTTATGAACTTAGGTTATTCAAGTGACTTTATTGCTGTTATTCCTGAAGGACTTACAGTTACTGTTGATCCAAACAATGGTAAAGTTACAATTACTGGTATCAGTAAGCAGCAGGTTGGTGAATTTGCTTCACAGGTTCGTAAACTTAGAAAACCTGAACCTTATAAAGGAAAGGGTATTCGCTACGAAACAGAAGTTATTAGACGTAAAGTCGGAAAGACTGGTGTTAAATAAGGAATATTGATATGTTCAAGAAACTTAATGATAAACAGAGAAAACGTCTGCACAGAAAAGTTCACATCCGTAAGTCTATTTATGGTACAGCTGAACGTCCACGTATGACAGTTTTCAAGAGTGGAAAAAATCTGTACGTACAGGTAATTAATGACGATGAAGGCAAAACTCTTGCTTCCATCTCAACACTTGAAAAGGATTTCTCATCACTTAAAGCAAATATTGCTAGTGCAGAGAAACTTGGTGAAGCTCTGGGTGCACGCCTTAAGGATAAGAATATTACAACTGTAGTATTTGACCGTAATGGTTATCTTTATCATGGTGTTGTAAAAGCCCTTGCTGACGCTACCCGCAAAGCCGGGATTGTATTCTAGGAGAGGCTATGGAACACCAGAATAAAGATAGAAAGCCCGAAGAAAAAGAGTTCGTAGAAAAACTCGTAAAGCTTAACCGTACAGCTAAAACTGTAAAAGGTGGACGCAGAATGTCTTTTGCTGCTCTTACAGTTGTTGGCGATAAAAAAGGTAGAGTAGGCTACGGATTTGGAAAGGCAAATGATGTTACCGAAGCTATCAGAAAGAGTATTGATAAAGCTCACGCTAATCTTATTACTCTTCCAATGAAGAACGGTACTATTCCACACGATGTGATTGGAAAATACAAGAGTTCTGCAGTATTCCTTAAACCTGCTTGTGCCGGTACTGGAGTAATTGCAGGTGGTGCTGTTCGTGCAGTAATGGACGCAGCAGGTGTATCTGATGTTATTTCTAAGTCACAGGGATCAAGAACTTCTGTAAACGTTGTTCGTGCAACATTCGATGCAATTGAAAATATGCTCGATGCCCGCACAGTAGCAGAAAACAGAGGTAAATCTCTTAAGGATTTGTGGGGCTAATTATGGCAAAAAAATTACGCATTACACTTGTTAAGAGTACAATTGGACAGTCTAAGACAAAAGTTGCAACTGTTCGCAGTCTTGGTCTTAAAAAACTGAACTCTGTTGTGGAACAGGAAGCTACAGATGCTGTAAAAGGTATGGTATCTTCTGTTTCTCACCTTGTAAAAGTTGAGGAGATCGACTAATGTCAGATTTTACATTAAGTGCACCAGCAGGTGCTAATAAAAAGCCAAAGCGTGTTGGTCGTGGTTCTTCTTCAGGACTTGGTTCAACAGCAGGAAAAGGTAATAAAGGTCAGCAGTCACGTTCTGGTAAATCAGGACCATATGTTGGATTTGAAGGTGGACAGATGCCTCTTTACAGACGCATTGCTCATCGCGGATTTAACAATTCAAACTTTAAGGTAGTATATTCATGCTACAATCTTGGTTTACTTGATTCAAAATTTGCTGATGGTGAAACAGTAAGTAAAGAAACTCTTATTGCTAAGGGTCTTCTTGATGATTCAAAAGCAATGATTAAAATTCTTGCTGATGGTGAAATCACAAAGAAACTTACATTTAATGTAGAAAAAGTTTCTGCAGCTGCAAAAGCTAAAATTGAAAAAGCAGGTGGTTCTGTAACATTAATCACATGTGAAAAAGCAAAAAAGGCAGATTCAGCATCAGAGGCTAAATAAATCTAAAACGGAGTTAAAAAATGGCAAACAATGCAATTGTTAATATGTTCAAAGTAAAGGATCTTCGTAACAAACTTCTCTTTACGTTGCTCATTCTCGCTATTTACCGTTTGGGATGTATTTTAACTATTCCTGGCATTAATGCATCTTTGCTCGTTGAGTATTTCGAAAGTCTTGCTCAGGGAGCAGCTGAAGGTGCTTTTGCCAGTTATATGGATTTCTTTGCGGGTGGTGCGTTTGAAAAGTTCTCTGTATTCATGCTTGGTGTAATGCCATACATTTCTACTCAGATTATCATGCAGCTCGCATTGATTATTTTTCCATCTTTGAAGCGTGCAGTTCAGGAAGAAGGTGGACAGCAGAAGTTTAATTCATGGACAAGAATCGGAAGCATCATCGTATGTATTATTCAGTCTTTAGCAATTACTTATTATGCTGATTCCATTAATGCTCAGAAACCAGGTGTAATTGCAATTCAGAATCCTTTCTACTTTAAAGCAGTTGCTATGCTTACTGTTACGACAGGTTCTATGATTACAATTTGGCTTGGTGATCAGATTACTGCTCATGGAATTGGAAACGGTATTTCAATGCTTATTTTTGCAGGTATCGTTGCCCGTCTTCCATCTGCAATAAATGAACTCATCAAAAAGATTCAGAGTGGAGACCTTAACCCAGTTGCAGTACTTGTTGTGCTTATTCTTTTCATTGCAGTAGTTGTACTTGTTGTTATAGAACAACGTGGTGAAAGAAAAATACCTGTACATTATGCAAAGCGTGTTGTAGGCCGCAAGATGTATGGCGGACAGAATACTTACATTCCGTTTAAGATTAATCCTTCTGGAGTAATCCCTATCATCTTTGCTTCTTCATTCTTAACATTCCCATTACAGATAGCAAACAGCTTTGCTGGCAGTGCCACATGGCTTATGAAACTTACTGCTGTACTTAATCCATTGGGTTGGGTATATAATGTAATCCTTGCTCTTCTCATCATATTTTTTGCTTACTTCTACACTCAGGTAACACTGAACCCTACTGAAATTGCAAAGAATATCCGTGAAAACGGTGGTTCAATTCCCGGAATCAGAACAGATAAGACTGAGGAATATCTTCAGAGGGTTTTAAACCGTCTGATTCTCCCTGGTTCACTGTATTTGGCTGCATTAGCAATTTTGCCTACAGTTATCGTAAATGTTTTCCATTTCCCACAGTCAATTGCGACATTAATGGGTGGTACTTCACTTATGATTATGGTTGGCGTTGATATTGATACAATGGCACAGGTAGAGGCTCTCCTTAAGATGCATTACCAGGATGGTCTTACATCAAAGGGTAGAATTCATTCAAGAAGTTTGTAGATTTTTCTAAAATTTCTTTGAATAGCTCTAGAACAAGTATTGGGATTATGATATATTAGATCACCGTCTAAATTGAGGGGTATTATACACCTTTTTTAGGACGGTGCATCTGATTGTAGTTCATGGTGATTATGTCACTTCGGACTGCCATGGTCAGGTGAATTATGTATCGTTTCCCAGGGGGACTTTTATGAAAGTACGCACTAGCGTAAAGCCCATCTGCGACAAATGCAAGGTTATCAAGAGAAACGGAATAATCCGCATTATCTGTGTTAATCCAAAGCATAAGCAGAGACAGGGTTGAGGAGTAACTGATGGCACGAATTGCGGGAGTTGACCTCCCAAACAAACATGTTAATATAGCACTGACCTATATTTACGGAATTGGCCGTTCAGCTGCACAGAAAATCTGTGAAATGGCAAAGATTAATCCTGAAGCAATGATTAATGATCTTAGCGTTGATGAACTCGGAAAAATCCGTGAAGTAATCGATGCAAATTATAAGGTTGAAGGTCATCTTCGCTCAGAAATTGGTCTTAACATTAAACGTCTTACCGATATTGGATGCTATCGTGGTATCCGTCATCGCAAAGGTCTGCCTGTTCGCGGTCAGCGTACACGCACTAACTCTCGTACACGCAAGGGTAAGAAGAAGACCGTTGCCAATAAGAAAAAGGCATAGGGCGGAGGTTAATTGATGGCAACCGTTAAAAAGAGAAAAGAGAAGAAGAGTGTATTTGAAGGTAACGTATACATTCAGGCTACTTTTAATAACACAATTATTACCATTACTGACATGAAGGGCAACGCAATCAGTTGGGCATCTTCAGGTGGTCTTGGTTTCCGCGGAGCAAAAAAATCTACTCCATTCGCAGCTCAGTCTGTTGCAGAAACTGCTGTTCAGAAGGCTGCAAGTTATGGCTTACGTGAAGTTCACGTATTTGTTAAGGGACCTGGAATCGGACGCGAAAATGCTGTTCGTGCTCTCGGTGCTTTGGGCTTGAAGGTAAAATCAATTTCTGATGTTACTCCTATTCCACATAATGGATGTCGCCCACGCAAAACTCGCCGCATGTAAGGAGATTTGAGCAATGGGAAGAACAATGCAACCACTCTTAAAGCGTTGTAAAGCTTTAGGAATTAATCCATTAGTAATGGGTTATGAAAAGACATCAAAAAGAAATCCAAATGCAAACTCTAGAAAAAAGAGATCTGAATATGGTACACAGCTTAATGAAAAGCAGAAGGTAAGATTTATCTATGGTGTACAGGAAAAGCAGTTCGAAAATTACTATGTAATGGCTTCAAAAAAAGCTGGAATTACTGGTGAAGTGCTTCTACAGATTTTGGAATCTAGACTTGACAATGTTGTTTACCGCTTAGGTTTTGCTAAAACTCGTCAGGCAGCTAGACAGCTTGTTAACCATGGTCACATCAAAGTTAATGGTAAGAAAGTTGATATTCCTTCATATCTTATTAAAACTGGTGATGTAATTTCTATTAAGGAAAGCAGTCGTTCATCTGGTGGAATCAAGGAAACTCTTGAAAAGGGTGTAAACAGAACTGTTCCTGGTTGGCTTGAATTAAATAAAGAAGATTGCTCTGGTAAGGTACTTAACTTAGCTGCAAGAAGTGATATTGACTTCGCAGTTGAAGAGCACCGTATCGTTGAGTACTATTCTAAATAAGGAGTTCAGATGGCTCGCAAAAATCTGCTTAAGGGTTTTAAAAAACCAAAAAGCATTGCATTTGAGCATCTCGAAACTAATCCTAACTACGGCAAGTTTACTGCATATCCATTTGAGACAGGATTTGGAACAACAGTGGGTAATACACTCAGACGTGTTCTCCTTTCTTCAATTCAGGGATATGCTATTTCTTCCGTACGGATTACTTCGTATGATGAAAATGGTGTTCCTCGTGTTATTTCCAGTGAATTTGACGCTATCCCAAATGTTAGCGAAGACACATTGGAAGTACTTAACAGCTTAAAACAGATTCGTTTGCGCTTGCCGCAGGACGTTGAACAGGATACTATTCTTTTCGAATTTAAAGGTCCTGGAGTTGTCAAGAGTGATGACTTTAATAAGGAAGGACAGCTTGAGGTTCTTTCAAAAGATGTAGAAATCTTCAATATGATGGAAGGTGCTCATCTTGAATTTGAAATTCAGGTTGATTTGGGAAGAGGTTATGTTCCTGCAGAAGTAAATGAACATTACATTGAAGTTGTTGGTACAATTCCAATGGACTGTATCTTTACACCTGTACCAAAGGTTAAATATTCTATTGAACCTTGCCGTGTAGGTCAGCGTAACGATTACGACAAACTCATTCTTGAAATTTGGACTGATGGAACAATAGCTCCAGAAGATGCACTTGCAGAAGCTGCAAAAATTGCAAAAGATCATTTTGCTATCTTTGTAAACTTTAATGATACAGAAGTATCTAGTGGAGAAGAAACAGAAGAAGGTGACGAACTGGTACGTCAATTATTGAACACACCTGTTGAAGAACTTGAACTTTCTGTACGCAGTTCTAACTGTCTTAAGAATGCAAATATTCGCACAATCGGCGAATTAACTAAAAAAACGGAAGATGATATTACCAAGACTAGAAACTTTGGTAAGAAAAGCCTTGAAGAAATTAAAGCTAAACTCGAAGAGCGCGGCTTGACATTGGGCATGACAGATTATAGTCACCTCAAGGATGTCAACTTACGTAAACATAAGGAAGAAACAGATGAATCATAAAATTGGTTTTAATCCGCTTTCACGTACAACTGCCCATCGTCGTGCTATGTCACGCAATATGGTAACATCTTTATTTAGATATGAACGTGTTACTACAACAAAGTCAAAGGCTCTTGAAGTTCGTAAAGCTGCTGAAAAGCTTATTACACGTGCCAAAGTTGACACAGTACATAACAGAAGAATTGCTGCAAAGTTCATTGCTGATGAAAAGATTTTAAATAAACTTTTTACAGAAATTGGACCACGCATGAAGGACCGCAATGGTGGTTATACTCGTGTTCTTAAAATGGGATTCCGTCAGGGCGATGCTGCTGATGTAGTTATCCTTGAACTTGTAGACTATAAACTTCCTGATCCAGATGCTACTGCATCAAAAGATACTAAGGCTGCTAAGACTCCTGCAAAAAAAGCACCTGCTAAGAAAGCTACTTCAGAAAAGAAGGAAGCTGCTAAGAAGACTGCTAAAACTGCAGAAACAAAAGCAGAAGAAGTTAAGGAGTAAGCCATGTCTAAGACACATCGCGGAACTGGAATTCGTAATAATCCAAACCATGGACGTGGCGTTTGTGCTCGCTGTGGTAAATCACAGATCAAGATCCTTTATGAACAGGAAATTGATGGAACAAAAGTAAAGATTTGCAAATTCTGTAAGGCTGCATTAAAGAATGAAGCACAGAAAGCTGCAAAGGCTGCAAAAAAAGCAGCTCCTGCTCCTGAAGCTCCAGCATCAGAAGCACCAGTAGAAGCATAAGCTGATTTCCTAAAATTAAGCTGAGTTTCCAGCCATCCTTATAAACAAGGATGGCTTTATTTTTTTAAGTGTATTTACATTGAGAAGTCTTTACCAAGATAGATTTCCCTGGCAAGTGGTGATTGTAAAATTTCTTCTTTTGAGCCTTGTATTATGATCTGACCTGTAGATATAATTATGGCTCTGTCTGTAATTTCGAGAGTATCACGAACATTGTGATCTGTAATTAAAATACCTATTCCGCGTTTTGCAAGTAATTTTATTATACCTTTGATGTCTGCAACAGCAATAGGATCAATACCTGCAAATGGTTCATCAAGAAGTAAAAATTTTGGTTCAATTGCAAGTGAGCGGGCTATTTCTGTTCTGCGGCGTTCACCACCAGAAAGAGTGTAAGCCTGCTGTTTTCTAATTCTACCTATTGCAAATTCTTCTATGAGTTCTTCAAGACGTCTTTTTTTTTCTTCTTTGGAAAGATCTTTGCGCGTTTCGAGAATAGACCATATATTTTCTTCTACAGTAAGTTTTCTAAAAACAGAAGGTTCCTGGGGTAAATAAGAAATGCCTAATTGAGCACGTTTGTACATGGGAAGTGATGTCATGCATTGATCGTCAAGAAATACTTCTCCGCTTGTTGGTTTGTAAAATCCTACAATCATGTAAAATGAAGTTGTTTTTCCAGAGCCGTTTGGACCAAGTAAACCGAGAACTTCACCTGTGTGCATGGAAAAATCAATTCCTTGGACAACTTTCTTTTTTCCAAAAGATTTATAAAGAGAACTTACTCTAAGGGTATGCTGTGTATTTGAACCATATTCAGAAAAGCTCCCTGACTGTGAACTTTCACTGTTAAACATTTCGTCTTTTAAATCCATGCTTATTCCTTTTTTTCTTCTTCTGCTGGTTTAGTACTTGTATTTTCTTCTGTCTGTTTTTCAGTAGAACTTTTTGCAGTTACAGAACCACTTACTCGGCCGTCAAGGGAAATTTCCTGAGTGTCAAGATTTAATGAAATTGTCTGCGCCCGGAATGTATCACTTCCCTGTGTTACTTTAGGATTTCCGTTTAAATCAAGCATCTGTTCTTTTTTGCGGTAGAGAGCATATGCTCCGGTACAAGTGTTATCTTTTTGTTTTATGTTAACGCTTATTTGCATTACAGCAATTTCTTTGTCCTGATTGTATTCAATCATCTGGGCTTCGGCTGTAACATTATTTTCCTGATCTACTAGATGTACTGCATCATTAAAGGTTGCAATTTTAGTTTCGCGATCATATGTCATCTTTCCACAGGAAAATTCCATTTTATTTTCTGTGTTGTTTCCCTGAACATTTCCCTGTGCATTTATATAACGAAAGTCTTTACCGGAAAGTTCAATTAAATCCGCAGAAATTTCCATAGAATCAGTTTTAATTTTTGCATTACCTTCAAGTTTTGTGTAATCACTGTTTTTTGCAGAACTTCCGTTCATTGAGTCGGCAGAAAATGTAATTGTTTCAGCAAATATATTTGAGTTAAAAAAAGAAAATGTAAGCAGAATAAAAAATATTTTAATTTTCTTCATTTGTGATTTTACTCTCTGAGATTTGATCTTTATTTTGAGTTTCCAAAGTTCCTGAAATTTTTGAATTAAATTTAAATTGTTTGCTTACACCCGAAGCAGAAAATCCTTGACCTTCAAGACTTAAGTCGTCACGTTTAATAAATACTGTGTCACCTTGCGCAGATGTAAGTTGTTCAGTTTTACCATCGTACTTTAATGATTGGGCGATTATTGAAAGGTTTTGTTCTTCACTTTGAATTGAAATATCATTAAACAGAAGATAAAGTTCTTTTTTTGTATCTGCACCAAGAAGCAGGCATTTACCAGTTGACTGGAGATTTTCGTTTTTGTCCCAGGTATTAAAATTTACATTTTGTGCAAAATAAGCACCGTCACTTTTGTATTGTTCAAGTTTGTCTGCTTTAAGCTGCATTGTTTTTTTATTATTTTCATATTTACTGTAACTGGCATTTTTAAATGTAAATTCAGGTGTGTTTTTGTCAATAGAATTTGAATCTTCATATTTAAGTGAACATGAAAAAAAACTTATTGCTGAGAGAAAAATAAAAAGCTGTGGTAGAAAAAACTTTTTTATCGTCATTACTTTAAGCAGGCTCTTATAAATGCATTAAAAAGTGGATGCGGGTTTAATGGCTTTGAAATAAATTCCGGGTGATATTGAACACCAATTCCAAAAGGATGACCTATCCATTCAAATGCTTCTGTCTGACTGTCTACCGGGGAAATGGCACTTACAATAAGACCTTTTTCGCTAAGAAAACTTTTAAACTGGTTATCAAAACAATATTTTGAACGGTGTCTTTCTTTAATTAAATCTGAATTATAAATTTCGTGCAGTTTAGTTCCGCCGTAAATTTTTATATCGTAAGTACCTACTTTTTCAAAAGGATTTGTTGGAGAACCAGACTGCTCTTCTGGTAAGGAAATTACAGGATGAGTTGTATTGCGTACAAATTCTGTCGTATCTGCATCTTCCCAGCCACAGAGAGTACGGGCACTTTCAATAGCCATAAGCTGCATGCCAAGGTCAATGCCAAGAAATGGAATTTTATTTTCGCGTACATATTTTACAGCTTTTAGTAAACCAATAAAGCCACGCTGTCCATAGTTGCCTGGAATTACAACACCATCAATATTTTTAAAGTAAGAAGCAATTTCTTTTTCTTCTTCAAGAGTTTCTGCGTCGATGTTTACAATTTCAAGTTCTGCGTCGTTACCTGTAAGGGCTGCGTGAAAAAGTGATTCGCGTACAGATTTATAAAAGTCGGAGAAGTCTTCTTTTTTTTCTATCATTCCGATTCTGACTTTTTTAGACGGATTTTTTAATTTGTTGATAAAATTTTCCCATGAAGAAATATCAGTTTTATTTGAATCTAATGCAAGTTTTTCTAAGATACATTTGTCTAATTTTTGTGCATGAAAATTAAGTGGAAGTTCATAAATTGATTTTTCTACATCAGTTGAAGAAAAAACTGCGTTAACAGAAACGTTGCAGAAGAGTGCAATTTTTTTTGCAAGCGAAGGATCTACTGGAACTTCACAGCGACACAAAAGAATGTCAGGTTGAATTCCAAATTCCTGCAGGTGCTTTACGCTTGTCTGCATAGGTTTTGATTTTAATTCACCGCCTGTAATTACAGGAATAAGTGCTAAATGAAGGGAAAGGGCATTTGTTTTTCCAAGTTCACGGATAAGTTGTCTTTCTGCTTCAAGATATGGAACTGCTTCAATATCGCCAACAGTTCCGCCAATTTCAACTATAACTACATCAGCTTGTTTTGCTTCTGCAGCATGACGAATACATCTTTTTATTTCATCTGTAATGTGAGGAATTACTTGCACTGTTCTTCCGTTATAACGGCCTGCACGTTCATTTCTGATTACATTTTCATAAATTTTTCCAATTGTAAGACAATCATCGCGAGTAATCTGTGAGTTTGTAAAGCGGGCAAAGTTACCAAAGTCAATATCTGTTTCATAGCCGTCTTCAGTAACGTAAACTTCTCCGTGCTGGTAAGGACTTATGTTTCCTGCATCAACATTTATGTAAGGGTCGCACTTGACCATTGCAATTTTTAATCCGCTGTTTTCTAAAAGGGTTCCTATTGTACTTGAAGCAACTCCTTTTCCAAGTCCTGAACATACTCCGCTGGTTACAAAAATATATTTACTCATAAGGGGCATTTTAACATTTAGTGACACTTTGGTAAATAAGGCGAATTGACTTGTCGTATTGAATAATTATTCAACTTGAGTAATTACAGGTTTTGCTGCTTTTGGAAAAATTCTTGTAAATAAAAAAACAAGTGCACAGCTTACAAAAAAACATGTAAGAACTAAAAGAACTTTTAAAGTTTCAGAGCATTCTTTGTGTAAAAGAAGAGCAATTTGCGGAGAAAATATAAGGGCTAAAACAGCACAGACTATAGGCAGTAAAAGAGAAATTATTCCTTGAATAAAACTTGCACTTTTTGGAGCGTCTATTTTTACTACTGAATTTTTACTTATTTTAAATCCAGAAGGATTGGTAACCGTAAAAGGTTTGCCCTGTTTTGCACAGCCAGATTTGCAGCTTAAACATGCATCAGTTAATAAAGGAAGAACTGTTATTTCTTTTTTGTTTATATCGATTACAAGTGCTTTTTCTTGCATTTTTATTTCCTAAGAATTTTAATTTTTTGAGAACATTCTTCAAAACCGGTTTTGTTGCCTAATTCATTGTAAGTGTCCCTCAAATTATAAAGTGCATCTGAATAATATGGATTAATAAAGACTGCATGTTCAAAAGCTTCTGCTGCTTCATTTAAATTTTCACTGTTAAAATATATTACTCCCAGTAAATTCCAGAAGTGTGAATTTAATTCATTTACAAGGATGCCTCTGGTAACAACAAAAAGTGCTTCGTCCGTATACCCTGCCTGTAAATAAATTTGAGCTAAAGTTTCAATATAGTCTTCGTCTGTTGGATTTATTCTGCATGCTTCTTCAATAGAAGTCAGTGCTTTTTCCATTTCGCCTGAATCTCTGTAAGTTACACCAAGATTATACCACAGCAGGGAATTTTGTTTTTCTATTGTGAGGGCACGTTTAAGGCAGGCAATTGCTTCTTTATAGTCGCCTTTTTGTGCTAAGAGAATTGCTTCGTTGTTAAGCTTTTCTGAATTTTCCCTCATTTTATGCCTCTGATTCTTTTTTTTCTGGAATCATTGAAGTAAAGAGAGTCTTTATTTTTTTTACAGCTTCATTGTCTGCACCAAAAAGTTTTTCAAATTCAGCACATCCTTGATTTATAAGCGAAATACCTTTGTCGCGAGCAGCATTAATTACACCGCTTACTTCAAGCAGTTTTATTGCTTCTTCAACAGCACTTGAGCCTATTCCTTCGTAGTGTGCTCTTTCAAAACATCCTTTAAGTGCGTTATAGGCAGTTTCGTTAGAGCCTGCTTTTGTTATGTAAAGAAGTACTGGAAGGGACTTTTTTTCTTCTACAATGTCATCACCTCTTTTTTTACCGGGATTTCCTGTAGAAAGATTTGTTACGTCATCGAGAATTTGAAAGCCTGCTCCAATATCTGCAGCAATTCGTCCGGCTTTGTCACAGTCGCTCATTCTTCCGCCAGCAGCAAGAATTCCTATCCTTACTGCAAGAGATGCTAATGTACCTGTCTTGCATCTTACCATGGCAAAGTATTCATCTACGGATGGTTTTGAAGCAGGATCGCGGTGCCAGGAAATATCCATTGCCTGTCCTAAGTGAAGTCTTCTTAATTCTTTTGTGTAAGTTGAATAAAAACGGTTTTTAATTTCTTCAGAAAATGGAGATGAGTCAATACATGTAGCAGCCTGAAAGTAAAGCCACGAACCTGCGTTAAGTGCAGTATCTACTCCGTAAGTGATATAGGCTGCTGGTTTGCCTCTTCTTGTGTCGGAAGAATCTTCAATATCGTCATGAATTAAACTTGCAGTGTGTACAAATTCAACAAGAGGAACCATTCTGTAGGAGGCATCAAGAACTTTTATGCGCTTTGATTCGTCATCAATTTTTTTTAAATTTAATGTAGCTTCGGTACATAAAATCTGTAAAAGTGGACGCCATCTTTTTCCACCTAACTGAACTAAATTTCTTGTTGGGGTAAGCAGAGGCGAAAAATGCGAGTTCTGTACTGAAGTAGGAAGTTCAGAAAATACTGTGTCACGCCACTTCTGATCAGGTAAGAGGGGAAGGGCAAATTTTAATTCCTGTTCAATTCGTTCTAGGTATGGCTCAAATTCTTTTATCATAGGCATAATTATAGCACAAATAAAATAAATTTTGTTGGTAAAAGGACTTCTTTTTAAATCTATTTTCTAACAGTGCGTATGCTTCCCATAAGGGTGCGTTTTTCGCGGGTGTCTTCAAGCATTGCCTTTAATCTGTCGGAATCTTCATTTTGTATTGCGTCTTTAAATAGATTCATCTGATTTTGAAAATTTTCAATATGTTCAACAAGCTTTTCTTTGTTGCTTATAAAAAGTTCAGTCCATAAGGGTGCATTTATCATTGCAATTCGTGTAAGGTCTTCAAAACTTCCGCCACCAAAAGCTGTAATTTCTGGATCCTGTGCACTTTCTACTAGGGCAGAGGCAATTACGTGACAGAGCTGGCTGGTAAAACCTATTTTGTAATCGTGAAGACTGCATGTAGTTTCTGTAATGCGTGAAAAACCAATTTCTGTAATAAAATTTTTGATTAGTTCTATATTTTCTTTTTTATTAAAATCCTGAAGACATAAAATGTAGTTGTGGTTTATAAAAAACTTTGCATCGGAGTTTGCATATCCTTCTTTTTCTCCGCCTGCCATTGGATGACCAATTATAAAGTCAACATCTTTACGTAAAAGTGAAGGCAAGTCTTTTTCAAAAATTCCTTTTACACCGGAAATATCAGTGACGATTGCACCGCTTTTAAACTCATTTTTATGTTCACGCAGAAAATCTAAAGTTGCATGCGGATAAAGACAAATATAAAGTATGTCACATTCTGGAATCATTTGAGAAACGCAGTCGCTTGTAAAAGATTTGTCAATAATTCCTTCAGAAAGAGCTTGTGTTAAACAGGCTGTACTTCTGTTGCAGGCAAGAATTTTTCCTTTAGCTTCACTTTGACTTAAAATATTTTGTCTTACAGCTTTTGCAATGGAACCACCCATGATTCCAAGACCTACTATACCGTATGTTAAATCCTTTAAATTTTTCATAGCGGGCATAGAATAGCATTTACGCGTGTTCTTTTGCAAGCAGACTTATTTCTTTTGCCATATCCTGAAGTGAAACCTGCTTTTGTATTGCTCCCATTTCCCAGGCTACTTTTGGCATTCCGTAAACAATACTGCTTTTTTCATCCTGCCCTAAAGTCCATGCTCCCTGTCTTCGCATTTCTGTAATTTCTTTTGCACCATCGCGTCCCATGCCTGTCATGATTACCCCTAAGGCCCGGTTTTCGTAAACTGATGCAATACTTTCAAAAAGAACATCTACGCTAGGTCTGTGTCCGTTTCTAACTTCATCGTGAGAAAGCCGTACTACGTTTGCAAGAGCTTTTGCTTCAACATAAATATGGTAGTCGCCCGGAGCAATTAAAACTCTTCCGCTTTTTACAATGTCGCCGTCTTCTGCTTCTTTTACTTCAAGAGGACATATTTTATTTAAGGAGGCAGCAAATTCTTTTGTAAAACCTGCGGGCATATGCTGAACTATTAAAACTGGCTGTTTTAACTGAGGATCAATGTTAGCAAAAACTTCTCTTAATGCATTAGGTCCGCCTGTAGAAATTCCAATCGCAATTACTTCAATACGTCCGCCTTCACGCAGTGGTTTTACGCTTTCGACTTTTTTTTGAACTTCTGTAAATGATGAATTAGTATTTATTTTCTGTAAGTTTGACTGAGCTTTTTGTAATAACTGTTCATTTGTTTCTACAGACTGATTTGGTTCAAATTTTTTTGTCTGAGAAAGAAAAAAATCTGTATGATGAATATGTTTATTTTTTGACCTTGCATATCTTCCGCCGTAAGATGCAATTACTTCAATTAACTTTGCTGCAACTGAATTTATATCTGCAGAAACAGAAGAACCGTTTGGTTTTGTAATAAAGTCACTGGCTCCAAGTTCCAGACACTGCATTGTAACACCAGCCCCTGATGTCGCAATGGAAGAAAGCATTATTACAGGAATATCTATTTTTAATTCTTTGCGTTTTTTTAAAAATTCAATTCCATTCATGACAGGCATTTCAATATCCATGATTATGCAGTCTGGGTTAAGAAGTGGAATTTTATTTGTGCAGAATTCGCCATTCATTGCAGTTCCAGCTGTATGCATTCCCTGTGTAGAGTCAATGATTCTTGAAATAAGATTTCGCATTAAGGCTGAATCATCACAAACTAAGACTTGTATATCATCGTAGTTAACTGTATCCATATTCAAATCCCTTGGAATTTATTTTTTTTCGTATAGGCAGGCCCAGTCGGTTTTTAAAAATTCAAATTTTGTATTCATTCCAAAAAGACTTTCTGAGTGACCTATAAAAAGATAAGAGTGAGATGCCATTGAATTATAAAAATGATCTATACATTCTTTTTGTGCAGCTTCATCAAAATAAATTAAAACGTTACGGCAGAAGACAATGTCCATGTTTCTGGCTCCAGAGTCATTTTTTAAATTATGATAGTCAAATTTTATAAAAGACATGAGGTCTGCATTTATCTGATAACCCTTGTCTGATTTTGTAAAATAAGTTTTAAGATATTTGTCCGGCACTCCTTGAATTCTTGCTTCGGGATAAAAGCCCTGTTTTCCTACCATAAGTGATTTTAATGAAATGTCAGACGCAATAATTTCAAATGTAAAGGGAGAAGGTAAAATGTCTTTTAGAATCATTGCAATTGTGTATGGCTCTTCACCAGTTGAACATCCTGCACTCCAGATGCGTATTTTTGAATCACCTTTTTTCTTTTTTTCTTCTATTAAGTGGGGAATTACATAATGCTCCAAGGCGTCAAAATGAGGCTGGTTTCTAAAAAATCTTGTGAGGTTAGTTGTTACGCTGTCTAAGAAAATTTTGAGTTCTTCTTTGTCGCTTGTAATTTTATTAAAATAAGTTTCAGCATCTTTTATATTTTCTTCCCTAAGTTGTTCTTTTAAGCGGGAATCAAGTATTGATCTGTTTGTCTGAGAAAAAGTAATTCCGCTTTCTTTATAAATTACTTTTGCAAATCTGTTGAATTGTTCGTCTGTGAGCAAGTTTGACATAAAAATAATTATATAATAAAAACTACTATAATGGTAGTTTAATTTTCTGTTGTTTGCAGGGAGTGAGTGTTAGAGTTGACACCGTTAATTTTATATGTTTAACTTATAAAAAAATGTTATGGAGAAAAAAATGAAAAAAGTAGTTAATTTAATTTTTGTATTTGTTCAAATTATATTAATTTCTGATACTAGCTGAAAATAAATTAAAATTTTTATAAAAAATATTGCGTATTGTCATAGTATTTTGATTTTTTAATCAATTCTTAAATTAATTTCATAAATGGAGAAAAATATGAAAAAAAATATTAAAATAAATTTAATTTTAACGTTATGTATATTACCTTTGGTTGCCTTGCTTTTTACAGCATGCCCAAAAGGAGAACCTGTTAAAGAATCTTCATACGCTTATACTGTTGAAGTAAATGTTACAAATAATTCTTCATCACAAAAAACACTTACTTTACAGGCATATACTCTCTACGATGAAGATAATCTTGCTCAAAAACTTTATGACTGTGATTCATTAACTGTGGAAGCAAATAAAACTGCATCTTATTCTGAAAAAATAGAAAATGCTTTGTGTGATTTACCTCATCTTTCTTTTGTTTTAAAAATTGGTAAAAAAAACTTTGCTGGATTTGATACAGAAGCTTTTAAAATTAAGGAAGATGATGCAGAAGTTGCAGAAAGCATTATTGCAGAAAGTTCTAATCTTGGTTCTGTAAAATGGAATAGTAACAGTGAAGCTCTTCTTACATATAAAAGTGAAGGTGAAGATAAAATTGTTACTGTAAAAGAAAATGTAAACGACATAAAAATTATTTATACGGTAACTATTGATGATAGTGA
The DNA here is from genome assembly GCA_964485955.1 of uncultured Treponema sp. Taxonomy (GTDB): domain Bacteria; phylum Spirochaetota; class Spirochaetia; order Treponematales; family Treponemataceae; genus Treponema_D. The sequence goes on from CAZALL010000016.1 coordinate 17,710, forward strand.
TAATATTTCACTAAGTGTAAGTCACACTCTGTAAAAAATTATTTTTAATTTAAGAAAAGCGGGGAAGCATCTGTGTTTCCCTGCCATTTTATTTTTCCTTTTTCAAGTACGATGATTCTATCGCTT
>CAZALL010000017.1:0-4731 GCA_964485955.1 uncultured Treponema sp.
ATAATTATCATGAAATGCTGTATTTTGTTCAGGGTCAAGCACTTCAAGCAACGCAGCAGAAGGATCTCCCTGGGCAGAACGAGTCATCTTGTCAACTTCGTCAATCATAAAGACAGGAGATTTTGTTTTTGTAAGTTTTAATCCTTCAATAATTTTTCCAGGCAAAGAACCAATATAAGTACGTCTGTGTCCTTTAATGGCACTTTCGTCATGTTCACCACCAACACTAAAGCGGAAGAAAGGTTTGTGCATGGCATCTGCAATAGAATGACCAATACTTGTTTTTCCAACACCTGGAGGTCCGACTAAAATTAAAATACTTCCCTTACTGTCCTTTTTAACTTTTCTTACAGCAAGATATTCAAGAATACGCTTTTTAACATCTTCAAGTCCATAATGATCACGGTCAAGAATTTTTGCAGCTTCACTAAGAGTATAATTTTCAATAGGAGAATCATTCCAAGGAAGACTTGCAATTAATTCAAGATAATTACGGCTTACAATATATTCAGGACTTTGAACGTCTAAGAGCTGAAATTTTTCAAGTTCACTATCAACCGCTTCTTTTATTTCGCCGGTAAAATTAAATTTATCTATTTTTTCCTTAAATTTTTCGTAATCTGACTGCTTACCGTCTTTTCTAAGACCTAGCTCATTTTGAATTGTCTTAAGTTCTTCCTTTAAAAAATATTCACGCTGATTTTTTTCAATTCTGTCATTTAAGTCAGTCTGAACTTTTTTCTGTACGCGTAAAATTTCCTGTTCTTTTTTAATATAAACAAGCACCTGTTCCATTCTCTGGTGAACATTAAGCATTTCAAGAACTTTCTGTTGGTCAGCCTTATCAATGTTAAGAATAGATGCAATAAAATCTGCAATTTTTCCAGGATGATCAATATTTACCATGTTCACACGCATTTCTTCGCTGAACATAGGATTATTTTCGCTTACTTCCTTCATCTCGCTGATAAGGGCACGGGTTAAAGCTTTTACTTCAAAAGTATCATCTTCAAGGTCATCCAGGTAATCAACTGCGACAACCATCGGGTCTTTATCACTTAAGATTTTTCTTATCTTAAAACGCTTTATTGTAGAAACAAAGGCATTTACACCTCCGTCCGGAAGATTTATTTTTTTAATAATGCGGGCAACTGTTCCCACCTGATATAAATCTGAAGATGAAGGATTATCAACATCATTTTTAAGAAGAACAATTCCAATATAGCCGTCGCCAGTATAGGCCTGTTCAATTACCTTGCAGTCATCAGGAGAACTTACCATAAGAGGCGTAAAGATTCCTGGGAAAATTGGTCTCGTACTTAAAGGAATAATACTCAACTTGTTTGGCAGCTGCTGATTTGCAGGTACAAGAGTATTTTTTTGATTTTTTTTAGAATTTAAATTTTTCTTTTCTTCTGTAATATTTTCGTTATTTTGAGTTTTATCGTTCTTCATAATTTAAATATAATAATTCTACCAGTAAATTTGCAAATTTATTTTTTTCCGTTCTGTTTAAGAAGACTGTTTATAAAAAGTTCATCCTGATACCAGTCAATAAGCAGACTAAAATATTCTTCTTCATAGCCTTCAGCATTTATTTTAAAACGCCATACAGTTCCTGTAGTTAAATTTTCAGGCTTTACAGAATGAATATCTACATACTTTTTATTGTAATAGATTTTAAAGTTTGCTTTTGAAGTAATATCTTCACCTGTATAATAATCTTCTGCATTACAGTGAATTGTCAAATTTCGCTTAGCATTTTTAAGAAAATTTAAATCAAGATTATAAGGCGTAAAAAAATTTGTTTCCTTTAACTTTTTTTTATAAGCCTTAAACTGATCTTTATTTACTGTAAAACTTTTCCACCAGATGTAAGGACCTTCAGCAATTTTAATTCTGTAATTTCCACTTTTAAGAAAAACAACCTTTGTTCTGTAAGTAATATTCTTTCCGCTTTCACCGCTCTTTTTATTATGAGTAAAAACACGACGACTGCCCGCTACTTCAGGAATGTCCTTATTGTCGTTTTCAAAAAAGAAGGCTCTTGCAGGTAAGTCAGCATCAGCTGAAGCAGTTGCAGGCATTTTTAATGAAAGTGTTACAGGAGTATACCAAGGACGTAAAATTGTGTAATGAAAAAATCCCTTAGTCCAGGCAAATCCTATAAGGCCAATAAAAAGCACAATACCTGCCGCAATAGCAGAAATTTTCTTAACCTTCTTATTTTTTGTCTCATATTTTGGAAGAGGATATGTAGACTTAGTTAAAATGGCACGGGCAAGATCAATTCTTATTGCATGAGTGTCATAATTTTTTAAGTACTTTCTTATTTTTACAATCACAGGGTCAATTGACTGATAGCGCTTATTTGGATTAGGCTTCATCATTTTGCGAATTAAAGAACGCACAATCCATGGCAAAGTCTTGTCAAGTTTTCCTGGAGCAATGTAGTCTCCCTTCTTAATTTTTTCTATTGTAGAAGGAGCCATATCACCAGAATAAGGTTTTGAACCAGTTACCATTTCATAAAGCATTACGCCCATTGAATAAATGTCAGCCCTCTGGTCAACGGAACTTGAATCATCAAACTGTTCTGGTGGCATATAAGCTGGTGTACCTAAAGTAGTACCTGCCTGTGTTAAACCTTCTTTTCCAGAACGAACTGCAAGTGCATTTCTTTTTACGCTTTCAATTACGTCTTCTTTTTCTGAAGAGGCAATTCCAAAATCAGCTAATTTTACTTCAGCTTTTTTTGAAATAAGAATGTTACCTGGTTTAATGTCACGATGAACAATATTTTTTACATGGGCATTTTTAAGACCATAACACGCATCTAAAAAAATAAGCAGAGCAAGCTGGGGAGGAAGTGAAACCTCTTTTTCAATCAGCTTATCAAGTGACATACCGTCTACTAATTCAAGTACGATGTAATCATTTTTACCTTCAGAAAAATAATCAAACATACGTACAATGTAAGGACTTGAAAGATCCAGCAGAATCTGAGCTTCTCTCTTAAATCTTTCACGAATTGCAGTATTTCCGCGGATAGAAAGTTTTTTAATTATAACCTGTCTTTTTAATGAAGGATGAACAGCCCTGTATACAGATCCCATTCCTCCCTGGGCAACAAGAGATTCTATCTTATACTTTCCAATCTGTTCTGGTACAACTGCCATAATATCTCCCTGTAAAAGCAAATGCCTTACATTTCAACACAAATAATATCTTTATTAAAATCAAAATCCTTATCAGGATAAACTAAAGCAACATTTTCTTCATCAGGATTATGAATCTGAACATAAAGCCCCTGCTGCCTTAACATATATTTTTCATTTACAGGTCTGTGTCCGCCAAACCATAAGATTTTTTTATTTTTTGCTTTTGAATTTAAATTTACAGAAGTCTTTTTTACACTTTCATTTTCTGCACTATCATTTGCAGTCCATGTAAGGGCAAGTATTACCTGTGGATTTTCATGATAGTTTATAATATCTTTTTTCTTAAGGGCATAAGCTGGTTCTGCATGACTTATAAAACAGTTCTTTGCCATAACACATACAGGCAGACTTTTTTCAAAACAGTTTATAAGATGAACAACAGCATCACTGTAAACTTCCCGCATATAATCAAGTACCATTTCACCTTCAAGAGCAAATTTTCTAAAGGAATGATTACCATGCCCTTCTTCATCAAGAATATTTTCGTGGTTACCTTTTAAAAAATGAAAGTGACTGGTAAAAGCACATTTTAATTCCATTACAATTGACATGGTAGAAATATTTTCCTTCATTTCTTCTACCATAGGCTCACTGTCATAAACACCGCCCAGCCACTCTTTATAAGCATTAAGCCATCTTTCATAAGCTCGACTTTCTGCATGAACTCCGTCGCCAACACAGACAACAATAAGTTCCTTTTCGTTAAGTGCCTGTAAAACACTTTTTTGAACTGAATTAATATTTATTTTTTTATTAAGTAAATTGATTAAAAAATAAGACCGTGCATGAAGATCCGGTACAATAATTATTGGAAGATTTGAATACGGCAATGAAGTAAAATCTAAAAGTCCACCGCTTTTTCTATCATCAGCACATGGTCGATAAGAAACATCTTCAGCTTCAAGTATTAAAGTTGTCTTATCAAGCAAAGCCATAAACTGGTCATGGGAAGGCTTTGGCATTTCTTCATTTATTTTTTTAAGCCTGCAAAAAAGCTCTTCCAGTTCCTGAGAGGTTAAATAGTTTTTGTTTTCTGACTTTGCAATTTCTTCCATTAAGCCATTACAAGATTTGCACTGCCCACAGTGATTTTATCACCATGATTTAACTGAACATATTTATCAGGCGGAATACGATGACCATTTAAAAAAGTACCATTTGTACTGTTTTCATCCTTAAGAAAATACGCATCCTTTATTTTTTGAATCAAACAGTGATGACGACTGGCAAGTTTTGAATCAATTACAATACTGTTATCTGTCTCACGGCCGATTGTAATTTTTGCTACCAGCTGAATTTTCTGTTTATTAAACATGAGGAACGAAACCTGATCTGTGTTCGCAATTTTGTCCAGATGCTGACCAACTGGACTTGAATTAACAATAGTTGTTTCTGACATGACAAGTATTATACCACCTTATTGTGAATTTGCAACTCAACTTTTACTAGAGGCAGTTTTTTTGGCTATTGAATCTGTCTTTTTTTTACCAACTGATTTTTTTTCAAAACC
>CAZALL010000017.1:4741-16603 GCA_964485955.1 uncultured Treponema sp.
AAACCAAGCCTTACATTTTCAAGATAATTATGGAACAAAAGCTGAACTACCTTCCATACACAATCTTTTGTCTGCTTATCAAGTTCTGCACTTGCCTTAAAGGCCTTTCCCAATGAATTTAAAGGATTTGCCTTAATCTGACTGTTTGTTGAGCCTAAAGATTTTAAAATGTTAAAAACTGCATTTACAAAAATTTCAGTCTGTTTTAAAGAAAGTTGTGCAAGGCTTTCAGAAATTGTCTTTTTTAAAAGTTTTGCTTCATCATTAATATCCGGAAGCTCAACAAAATTTACAGCTTCTACCTGCCAGCTTAAAGGATCATGCTGCATGACACCATTTTCTGTAGATTCAATTGTTGTATAAGAATCATGTTCAAAAAGCATTCCGACAAGACTCTGCTGAGGAACATAAGAGTGTATTTTATCTTTTATTCCAAGATAGCCCTTACCGTTAAGAAAATCTTTTTTAAAGCCTGGACCGTCAAAATCATAAATTTCACTTATTCTTTTCTGAATTGCTTTAGGTACACAGGCACAGGCATAAATTGCAAGATTTCCACCCTTTGAATGACCTGCAACTTTTATAGGACCCCACAAAGAAGCAGCCGCATTTTTTAGATATTCAAGAGAATCAGTTTGTGCCGGAATTTCTTTTTTCCATCCCAAGTCAAAATCTTCCTTCCAGCCGACAACTGTATCATCAGTTCCCCTAAAGGCAACAAATGCACCTTTATTTTTTAAAAGATAAGTGACTGCACAAAACTGTTCATCATTTTTTTTATCTATTTTATTTACAAAACCTGTAAGCTTTATAGAACCAAAGCGAGTACTTTCTGATGCAACTTGAAGAAGATAAACTGTACGGTCATTTATCATGGCACCAACATCTTTACGCTTTGAAAAATCTTCACTGTCTGCAAAATAAACTGCAGCTTCCCTTAAGGTTGGAGCATTTTTTGTAAATTCACAAGGCAATAGACCGTCAAAATTACAGTATAAAATCTGACAAAGTACCATCGCATCAACTTCGTTAAAACTGGATACAGAAAAAGGAATATCTCCACGCCATGCAACATAATCTATTAAATCTGCCATATAGACCCCCTGTATCATAAAATAAACATTTTTGTTAAAATACGCAAACGTTTTTTTTATTGAGGTAGAAAATGAAAATTAAATCACTTGCCAATGAATTAAATTCAAATGAATATCCTGGACGTGGAATTGTATGTGGTCTTTCTGAAGATGGAAAATATGCAGTTAGTGCTTACTGGACAATGGGCCGCAGTGCTGGAAGCCGTAACCGCATTTTTGTAACAGAAGATGAAGGTATTAGAACTCAGGCTTTTGACCCTACATTAATTGCAGGTGATCCAAGCCTTATAATTTACAGGGCAGTAAGAGTTTTAGGAAACAGAACGATTGTAACAAACGGTGATCAGACAGACACTATTTTTGAAGGAATGAGCAATGGACTTACTTTTGAAGAGTCTTTAAGAAGCCGCAAGTACGAGCACGACACTCCAAACTACACACCTCGCATTTCATCAGTTCTTACAGTTGCAAACGGCAAATATGATTATGCTCTTTCTATTTTAAAAAGTGATAATGGAAATCCAGACAATACACTTCGCTTTACTTTTACATATGATAATCCGCAGAAAGGTTGCGGTCACTACATTCACACTTACATGTCTAACGGAAATCCTCTTCCAAGTTTTGAAGGAGAACCAGTTTTAGTTGACATAAAAGGTGATATTGATACTTTTACAGACACAATCTGGAATAACTTAAACAAGGACAACAAAGTATCTTTATTTGTAAGGTTTATTAACATCAGTGACGGAACATACCAGACAAAAATTATAAACGCAAACAAATAAAATTATCTGTCAAAACTATTCTGCAATAAGAGGATTTTTATCTTGAGCAAGAAAAGTTAAAAATTTCTTCATTGCAGAAAAACTTTCTTGTGTTAAAGATTCTAAATTATCCTGGGGAGTATGAAAAAGTTTCCAGCTATATGGTTCACAATTTTTATTTTTTAAATACAAAAGAGCTTCTTCTTCTGGAAGCAGAGTAAGGCATACAGCAGGAAGTCCGTTTAATAAAAAAGCTGCATTATCACTATAGGCACAGGGTAGTTCAAAATACTTCATGCCGGATTTTAAAAGCAAATTTTCAGTTCTGGAAAAAAGTTCATGTATTCTCTTTCCCAAAAAAGATGAAGTACTGAATTTTTTTACATTAGAAGCAAGCACCCCGCATGTTCCGCGACCACAGCAATCAAAAACAAAAATGTCATCATTAATGATATTTAATTTTTTAAATGTCTGTGCAATTCCAAAAGAACCAAGTTCCCCTACTCCATGTTCTCCTAATTCTTCACCATCTGTAAAAAAAATACGTACATTGTGAGCTTCATTCCATTTTGAAAGTTCTACAGCAAAATTCATCAACTGCCAGATTGCAGCAGAATTATCATTTGCGCCAGGAGTATTTTGAGCTCTGTCATAATGAGCAATTAAAGTTTTTGTTCTGTATTTTGAATTATAAAATTTTTTATCAAACTGAACTAAAATATGCTGTCTTTTATTTAAAGGAGTTATTACGCTTTTTACACCATGCATAAAAAGATAATTCTGAATAAAAAAAAGTCTGTCACATTGCGGGAGAATAAAATCAGAAAATTCTTTACTTAAAAAATTCACGGTTCAAATCCTTGAGGAAGTTCTGCTTCTACCGTCAAAATCTGACCACTTACAGGATGAGTAAAAGTTAAACTTTGGGCATGAAGAAATGTGCGGCTGGAAGAAACTCCATTGTAATTTTTATCTCCAAGAATCGGATAACCACACCAAGAAAGTTCTACTCTTATCTGATGAGTGCGACCGGTAAGCGGACATGCTTCAAAATAAAATTTTCCGTCTTTTTCTTCAAGCAAAGTAATTTTTGTCTGTGCTTCTTCTGGTATATACTTTTTATTTGTATAAAAACAATCTGGTTTTGGAACAACAATTCCCATTTTACAGGCTGAACTTAAAGGGCTTATACGTCCGATAAAATTTTTTATTAAAACACTCTGCCCCTTTTTTAAATCCGGTGCATCTTTATTTTTTTGTGTTTTAGTTGAAACTGCCCTGTAAACTTTTTGTGCCTTATGTTTTTCAAACATCTCAAAAATTTTTGCATTAACAGAACGCTGCTTTGTAAATAAAATTACACCACTTGTTTCTCTGTCAAGACGATGCATTATACCAACATAAGGAGGATTTTTTAGCGAAGGATTTTTTTTCCAAAGATATTCTATCACCTTTGCATGAAGATTATCTCGGCTTTGTACAACAGTTGCTTCAGTTGGAAAAAATGCAGGCTTATTTACTAAAATTATATAGTCATCTTCAAAAAGTACATCTTTTTGAGTAAGCGTAAAATTTACGTCATCAGTTTTTTTTTCAAAAAAAAGTTTTTCTTCATCAAGACAAAGCGTAACTGTATCTGTTTTTTTTAATACAAGTGAAGGATTACGGCTCTGATGTTTATTTACAGAAACTGCTCCAGAAAAAATAAGGCGGCGTATTTTACTATTTGAAAGCAATGTTTCAGAAAAAATTTTATTTAATTCACTGTGCAGAAACTGATCTAAGCGACTTTCAGTTTTAACTGCATAAGACTGTAATTTCATCAGTTCAATATATCATAAAGAAAAATTTTCTACTATCTATTATTGAATTTTAGCGTTTTTTGGAATATCATGACGCAATTTATTCTTGCATGAACTGAATCAAAAAAATCATGTAAGACAAGAAGAGGAATTTATGTTTAAGCCGGAATTAATCAATTCTCTTAAAGGCTACAATGCAAAAACTTTTTTTAATGATCTTATTGCAGGTGTAATCGTCGGAATCGTAGCCCTTCCTTTAGCCATAGCATTTGCGATTGCAAGCGGAGTAAATCCAGCAGCAGGAATTTTTACAGCAATCATTGCAGGCTTTTGTATTTCTGCATTTGGAGGAAGTAAAGTTCAAATTGGAGGACCAACAGGAGCCTTTGCAGTAATCGTTTATGGCGTTGTTTCCCAGTTTGGTCTTTCAGGTCTTGCAACAGCTACTGTAATGGCAGGTATTCTTTTAATTTTGCTTGGTGTATTTAAAATGGGAGGACTTGTAAAGTTTATTCCATATACAATCGTTACAGGTTTTACAGCAGGAATTGCAGTAACAATAGCTGCAGGTCAAATAGGAGATTTTTTTGGTCTTTCACCAGACTTTTCTACTCCGATGAAAATTTTAGGAGAAGAATACACAAAACTTCCAGGTGACTTTCTTCCAAAAATGATTGCTTATATAAAATCCTTTTCTACAATAAATTATTATTCTTTTGCAATGGCAGCAATCTGTCTTGCCTTTATTTTTATCTGGGGTAAATTCATAAAAAAAATTCCAGGGTCTATTATTGTAATTATTCTTGCAACCGTAACAAGCATTCTTCTGGATAAATTCTGCGGACTTAAAACAGACACAATAGGAACTTTTGCAAACGGACAAACACATTATGTAATTCCAAATACACTTCCGCTTCCTCAACTTCCTGATTTCAGCATAAAAACAATTACGTCACTTTTTCCAACCGCAGTTTCCATTGCAGTATTAGCCGCTATCGAATCTCTTTTAAGTGCTGTTGTAGCAGACGGTATGATTGGTTCAAAACATGATTCAAATACAGAACTTATTGCTCAGGGAATTGCAAACATAGCTTCTCCAATTTTTGGCGGAATACCTGCAACAGGAGCAATCGCAAGAACTGCAACAAATATTAAAAACGGAGGAAGGACTCCAGTTGCCGGAATTATTCATGCATTGACACTTTTAATAATTCTTCTTTTTGCCGGAAAATATGCTTCATACATTCCAATGGCAGCTTTATCCGCAATTCTTATAAATGTTGCATGGAACATGGCAGGCTTTCCTGCAATAAAATCACTTTTAAAAGGACAAAAAAGTGACATCTGCGTTTTCCTTATAACTTTCTTAATTACAGTATTTGTTGACTTAACTGTTGCCATTGAAGTTGGTCTTGGATTTGCAGCATTCTTCTTTATCAAAAAAATGATAGATGTTTCCGAAGTTCAGGAAAAACGTGAATCTATTACAGGTGGAATTACAAGTTCAGGAACACAGGAAAATCTTACAGTGCCAAAAGGAGTTGTTGTTTACGAAGTTGAAGGTCCACTCTTTTTTGGAACAATCAGAAAATTTGAGCTTGCCCAAGAACGTGCAGGGGCAGATGCAAAAGTTTTAATTCTCCGCCTTAAGGATATGATTTATCTTGATGCCGGAGGAATAAGGGCACTTGAACAGTTAAAGACAGCATGCGACAGAAAAGGAGTTAAAATAATTCTTTCTGGCATACACACACAGCCATATCTTCTTCTTGAAAAATATGGTCTTGCAGATAAAATAGGACGGGAAAATATTTTTGAAAACATCAATGCCGCTCTTGAGTGGTCAAGTGAAGTTCAAAAAAATAATAAGGTAGGTTAAAAAAAATGCTTCTAGCACAAATTCTTGCCGTAGTGATATTTGTTGTAATGTTCATCTTTGTTATTACGGAAATTTTTGAGCGCCAGTGGATAACACTTATCTGTGGTGCACTAACATTGGCTTTAGTCTTTGGACTGGGGCTTCACAGTTGGGATGCAGTACTTGAAACATTAAATGTACGCAGTATATTTACACAAGGCTTTTGGTATGCCAAAGGAACTGCAGAAGAATCATCTTCAGGAATAAACTGGGCTACAATTATTTTTATTGCCGGAATGATGGTAATGGTTGAAGGAATGGCACGTGTTGGTTTCTTTAGATGGCTCTGCATGAGGCTTGCAAAACTGGTTCACTATAAAACAAGTGCAATTTTTATTACATTCATGTTAATGTCATTTGTACTTGCAATGTTCATTGATTCAATTACTGTAATTTTATTTTTAGCTGCAGTTACAGTTGAATTAGCACAGCTTTTACGCTTTAACCCGGTACCAATGATTCTGTCAGAAATTTTCTGTGCAAACTTAGGTGGTTCTGCAACAATGTGCGGGGATCCTCCAAACATTATCATTGGAACTTCATTTGGTTATTCTTTTGTAGACTTTATTTCAAACACTGGTGTAATTGCCACAATTTCCCTTGTATTTACAGTTGCATTTTTTTATATCGTATTCCGCAAAGAATTAAAAAAATCTAACGGACCTGTAGACTTATCTGCACTGCCGGAACCTGCATCTGCAATTACAGATAAAAGAGGCTTTGTAATTTCTACAATCATTTTTGCAATAGCAGTTGCTCTTTTAGTAACTCATGCGATGACAGGTCTTACGGTTGCTTCAATTGGTCTTGGCATTGCTCTACTTACAATTATCTGTGCACCAAAACACATTGGCGAAATCATGAAGAAGGTTGACTATAAAACTCTGCTTTTCTTTGTAGGACTTTTTGTTGTGGTTGGCGGACTTGAAAAAACAGGCTGTCTTGTAATCGTTGCAAATTTTATTGGAAAAATAAGCAAAGGAAATCCTTATCTTATGGTCGGAATTATTATATGGGTAAGTACAGTTGCCAGTGCATTTGTAGACAACATTCCTTTTGCCGCAACAATGATTCCAATCATTCAGTCATTGTCAGCAACAACTGGCGTTTCTCTTCCAACAATGACATGGGCTCTTTCCATGGGAACAGATATTGGAGGAAGTGCGACACCTATTGGAGCTTCAGCAAATGTTGTAGGAACTTCAGTTTCTGCAAAAGCAGGACATCCAATTGGCTGGGGAAAGTACTGTAAATATTCAGTTCCTGCAACAATTATTGTAATTGCAATTAGTACAATATTTATTTTTATTCGTTATCTCTAGGGGAGACAAATTATGGAAAATAAAAAACAGTTGATTATTTCTATCGGAAGAGAATATGGTTCTGGAGGTCACGAAATAGGCCGTAAAATCGCTGACAAACTAAACATTCAGTTTTTAGACCGCTCTATTATTGAAGAACTTGCAGTCCTTATGGGAGCAGATCCAGAAGAACTTTCTAAATATGATGAACAGCCTAAAAGATATTTTATAAACAGAACTGTAAGGGGTTATTCAAATTCAAATGCACAGGCAGTTGCAGAACTCCAGTTTAACCTTATGCACGAAAAAGAAACACATGGAAAATCATTTGTAGTTGTAGGACGCTGTGCAGATGCAATCTTTAAAAACAATGCCGGTTTAATTTCATTTTTTATTACAGCCGATGAAGATGATAAAATCAAACGCGTTATGGAAAAAAGAAATTTAAGCGAAAAAGAGGCAAAGACTGCAATTGTCCGCCATGACAAAACACGCAAAGCTTATCACAACTCAATGACAACAACTCAATGGGGAGAAGCAAAAAGCTATGATCTTGTAATCAATTCTTCAAAACTTGGAATTGACGGAACAGTTGACTTTTTACTCAACTACATTGAACGACTGTCAAAATAAAAATGTACTTTATTTACGTACAGATCCTGAGTTTGACTCAGGGTCTGTCTTGTAAAATAAAACTATTTAATAAATTTTTTTACTAACTTAAAATTATTTGCCATAAAATAAGAAATAGTTTCAATAAATTTTTCATCCTCAGTTGGAGGATTAGAAGCAATTTTATCACGAAAAGAATAAACAACTGCATTTATAAAAAAATCCAGGGCACAGGCAAAATGTACATTTTTCTTTAATGCCTTTGGAAGTGATTTTTCATTGTAAATGTAATCATAAATTTTTTGCCTTATCTGATTTATAAAAATATCAACCTGATGCAAAGAAACAAGACGAGAAAGCATTTCCTGATCACTATTTACATAGTCAAGAAATTTTCTTAAGAGAACTTCTGGCTTTTTTAAAAAATCCATAAGATTAAAATCTGCAAGGACGCTATTTACTTCTTCTATAAATTCATTTGCAATTTCTTCAATTACGTCCCGGGCACATTTATAATGAGCATAGAATGTAGATCTGTTTATTTCTGCTTCTTTTACAATATCTGTAACTGTAATTTTTTCAACATCTTTTTTATCAAGACATTTTATAAAAGCATCACGTATAAGTTTTCTTGAACGAATTGAACTTTTATATTCTGCTTTATTTTTTATTTTATCCAGCAGCATTTTTTTTAACTAAAACCTCTTGAAAATGAAATATATATGTATTATATTTCTTTAAAAATAAATGTCAACACTTTGTCGGATTTTAGACAAGTTAATGGACTTGTACAAAGTGTCGGATATTACAAAGAGGAAGTATGGCAGTAAAAAATAAAAAATTTTTAAAATATATTATTCTTGCACTGGCATGTATTTTAGTAATTGCAATTACATTTATTTTTACAGGCGGCAAGTCAAAAAAATCAAATATAATAGAAAGACCTCCTGTAGAAATATGCAAAGCCAGTGAACAGACTGTAAATGAATCTTTTACAATAAGCGGATACATCGAAGCAAAAGCAATGATTCCAGTAGTTCCGTTTGTACAGGGAACAATTGTTTCTTATACTGCAAAAGCAGGTGACTTTGTAAAAAAAGATGATATCTTAGCACAAATTGACGATGCTCCGTACAAACAGCAATTTTTACAGGCAGAAGCAGCTTACTGGGGTTACCAGAATACTTTTAAAAGAATTGAATCCCTATACAAATCCGGCTCTACTTCTCAGCAAAATTATGATTCTGTAAAAGCACAGCGGGATGCAGCAAAAGCCCAGTATGATCTTGCAAAACTTCAAATGGACTACACAAAAGTAAAAGCTCCAGTTGACGGAACAATTTTAATTGCAGACAGTGCAAAAGGAAACATTGCAAGCAACACTCAACCTCTTTTTGTAATGGCAGATTTAAATAATCTTGTAATAAAACTAAAAGTTCCTGAAAAATATTTTGATTTATTTACATTAAAAAAAGATCAGATGAAAGTCAGCGTCACACGACCAGGACAAAAAGGAATGTATGAAGACGCAGTATCTGCATGCGAAATAGAAAATGTTGCTCCTTATGTAAGCCCTGAGTCTAAAAACTTTCAGGTAGTATGCAGAGTTCTTGAAGCCGGCGAAAGATTTAGGCCGGGTATGTATGTAAAAGTTAAGGCAGCCTACTCTAGTCATGAAAATGTAATGGCAATTCCCCTTAAAGCACTTAAACTGGATTCTTCATTTTATACATACGATGAAAATACACAAACTGTCTCTTTCCATGAAGGAACAAATCTTATAAAAGATGAAAACTTTTTTATAGCACCAGAGGAATTTAAAAATTCATATTTTATAATTGACGGCCAGAATTCAATTTTTGACGGACAAAAAGTTAAAGTTGTAAAAGGTCTTGAAGAAGAAATTACAGATTCCACTGAAAATGCAAATATAGAAAAATCAGAGGAATAAAATATGAAAGCATCTGAATTTTCTGTAAAACATCCTGTCATAATCACAATGTCATTAATAGTCCTTTTGGTATTTGGACTTTATTCTGTAAGTGGAATGGTTATAGAATTTATGACAGACATTTCAATGCCACAGGCTATCGTATACGCAATTTATCCTGGTGCTGCGGCAGAAGACATGGAAAGCGACGTAACAAAAATCCTTGAAGACAATTTTGTTACACTTCCAGATTTTAAATCAGTAGATTCAACTTCATCAAATTCTCTTTCAATTGTAACAATCACTTATGCAGACGGAATAGATCCTTACGATCAACTTGAAGAATTAAGAAACCGCATTGAAGAAATAAAAGAGGAATTACCGGAAGGTATTACAGACATAAGGGCGATTGTAGGCGGTATTACAATGCTTCCTATAATTGAATTTACAGTTGAAGCAGGTGAAGACACAGGTCGCACTTCAGAGTTTATAAAAAAAGAATTAACACCCCGCATAACAAGAATTGACGGAGTATCACAGGTATCAACTGACGGAGATAAGGAACTTCAAGTAAACATAAAACTAAACACAGATGAACTTGCTTCAAAAGGAATATCAGTCGCTTCAATTTACCAGGTACTTAATTACGGAAACGTAAATGTTCCTTTAGGAAATGCAATTCACAATCAGCGTAATTTACAGATTTCCTACGCAGGCGGATTTGATTCAATTGAAGACATAAAATCTTTACCTGTTGGAGTTGCTGACAAAACAAACATAATCAGATTAAGCGATGTTGCAGATGTTGAACTTTCATACCCTGCTGCAAAATGGTATGTAGAAAACGGAAAAGAACCACTTATAAAAGTTTCAGTTACAAAACGAGGCGACGGAAACACACTAAAAATTTCAAAAGAAATAAAAAGCATCTTAAATGAAATCACAGAAGAAACAGAAGGGGCTGTAAAATTTCATATTATTTCTGATGATGCACGTTCTGTAAAAGCATCTCTTTCAACTGTAATAGAGTCTGGTATCATGGGAATTATTTTTGCAATAATTGTAATTCTTCTTTTTATGGCAGACTGGCGGGCAACAATTACAATTGGACTTTCAATTCCGCTTTGTATTTTATTTTCTTTTATCGGATTAAAAATTTGTGGTATTTCCATAAACCTGATGTCTCTTTCTGGTCTTGTAATTTCTCTAGGTATGGTTGTTGATGGTTCAACCGTAATGATTGACCAGATATACCGCTACTACAAAGAAAGAAAAAAAGGTAGTACTGAACTTGTCTACACTGTAAACCAGGCAATCTACAAAGGCTGGGATGAAGTTGCCGCTTCAATTTTTGCGTCTACTGCAACAACACTTGTTGTATTTATTCCTATTGCACTTTTAAACGGTTTAATCGGAATGATTCTTCATGCAGTTGCAATTACAATCATCATGGCAATGAGTGCTTCATTTGTTGTAGCCGTAATTGTTGTTCCATATCTTTTAAAACTTCTTCTTTCACCTGACGGACCTAGACTTCGTGCAAAGCCAAGAAAATTTGATCTTGCAATAGACAAGCTTGAAGAAAAGTACAAAAAACTTCTTGAACTTTCCATTGACAATAAAAAATTTGTAATCATAACAGCAATCTGTCTTTTGTTACTTACAGGCCTTATTGCAACACGAATGGGTCTTGCATTTATTCCTTCAACAGACTCTGGTGACTTTTATGTAAATATCTCCTTTCCTAACGGTACAACACTTGAAGACACAAAAATAAAAATGGATAAAGCAGCCACTTTAATTTATGATTCAATTCCGGAAATTGACAACTGCATTTTTACTGTAGGACAAAATGGAAAAGTCTTGATTGCAACCGAAAGTCCTGAATGTGCAAGCGTTCATATAATCTTGACTCCAGTAAAAAACAGAAAGCGTGGTGTACACGAAATTATGTTCAGTACGCAAAAACTTCTTTCTTCATCTCTGCCGGATTCAACAGTTAGTGTTTCTAACGGAGGTTTTGACCGTCTTGTAGGATATGTATCTGGTGGCGGTGGATACGGTCTTACCCTTATTTCTGAAGACACAGAAGAACTTTATAATACAGCTTCAAGAATAAAAGAATTTCTTGAAACAGATCCTGAAGTTGTAACATGCCAGTTAAATTCTGACTATGACAGAACAACATTAATGATTGATATGTCACAGGATTATCTTTCCTCTCTTGGAATTACAAGTTATGAGGCAGGAATTACCAGTGCAATTTTATTTCAGGGAGTTGACACTGGAAAATATAAAGACTTAACAAACGGTGAACGATATAACATTCATCTTTGTTCAGATATAAAAGATGAAGATATAAGTACAGACAAAATTGCAGACCTTCACATTATTACACAAAAAGGTCAGAACGTTTCTTTTGCTTCTCTTTCGGATAT
>CAZALL010000017.1:16613-17803 GCA_964485955.1 uncultured Treponema sp.
ACAGAAAACACTGCAGGAGTAAACAAGCGTGTAAATGAATATTTAAAAGCAAATCCGCTACCCGACAACGTTGATTCTGCAAAGGGTGGTATTATGGAACTTATAGGCGACATGATTCCTCCAATGATAACCGCCCTTCTTATTGCAGTCTTTTTAGTTTACACAGTAATGGTCATGCAGTTTGAAAAATTCAGACAGCCACTTTTAATTATGGCAACAATTCCATTCTGCTTTATTGGAGTAGTACTGGGCCTTTTAATGTTTGGTTCAACAATGAACATGCTTGCAATGATGGGTCTTATTTCACTTTCTGGAGTAGTAGTCAACAACGGAATTATTCTTATTGACTACATAAATCTTTTAAGAAATAAAAAACGTGAAGACATAGCAAATAAACGAGGAAAGAAAAACAAAGACGGGGTAATAGAAGTTGAACTTAGTATCGAAGAAGAAGAAAAACTTTTACGAACAAGTACAATTGACGGTTCAGCTAGCCGCATAAGACCAATTTTTATTACAACACTTACAACTCTTTTGGGATGTATTCCAATGGCCGTAAGTCACGGAGAAGGAGCAGAAATTTATGCACCTATGGGTCAGGCTATTTCCGGCGGACTTTTAACTTCAACATTAATTACACTTATTCTTATTCCTGTTCTTTACTACATGTCAGAATACAGAGCTTTAGTAAACAAAAAGAAAAATGATTTAAAAAAGAAAGAACGTATGGCAAAGTACAAAGAAAAACTTGATAAAATCAACATGGCAGTACTTCTTGCCCGCGGTGACATTAAATATAAATTTGAAAACAAGAAAAGTGCTGAAGATAAAAAGCAGACTTCTAAAAAAACAAAGACTGTAAAAAAGGAGACAGAAGAATGAAAAAAATTATAAATACTGCATTTACATTAATTGCATGCTTTACATTGTGTGCATGTTATTCAGTTTACAGCGGAGGAACTTCTGGACGTATTGTTGATGCAGAAAGTACACAGACACCTAAAGAAGGTATTGTTGATGTAGACATTTATGCCTACACAAATGAAAGCGACAGAGATGATGACTTTGACAAGTGGACAAGCGGAACTTTATTTGTTCCCCAGTCAAAATATTACGGACACACAACTACAGGCAGTAACGGTGACTTTACTTTAAGCAAGATGGTCTGGAAAAGCTACTTTCCTGATTTT
>CAZALL010000018.1:0-17734 GCA_964485955.1 uncultured Treponema sp.
CAGGAAATTACATTTTCCGTACTTGTTTTACTGATCCATTCCAGGGTCGCGTTGGCGGTAAATTTGCTGCTGATAATCTCAAGGCTAAAAAAGCTGCCATTCTTTACGACATTGGTAATGACTACTCTGTTGGTTTAACAGAAAACTTTGTTAGTGAATTTGAAAAACAGGGTGGTACAATTGTTGCAAAAGAATCTTATGCTTCTGGCGAAAAAGACTTTAATGCTATTATTACAAAAGTTAAGGCTAGCAATCCAGATGTAATTTATCTCCCAGACTACTACTCTACTGTTGCACTTATTTCAAAACAGCTTCGTGCTCAGGGTGTAAATGTTCCTTTTGTTGGTCCAGACGGATGGGATGGTCTTACAGAAGTTGCTGGTGATGAAGTTCTTAACGGATATTATTCAAATCACTATGCTGCTGACTCTGATTCTGAAGTTGTAAAAAAGTTTGTTAGTGCTTTTGAAAAGAAATATGGTACTAAACCAAATGCTTTTGCTACTTTAGGTTACGATTCTATGTACATGCTCAAGGACGCTATTGTAAAGGCTGGCTCAACAGATGCTAGTAAAGTTCGCGATGCTCTTGAACAAACTGACGGTGAATATGTTACAGGTCACATCAAATTTGATGAAAAACATAACCCTATCAAGTCTGCTGTTATGATCAAAATGACAAAAGAAGACGGCAAACTTTCTCAAGCTTATGCTGCTACAGTAAACGTAGACTAAGTTAAAGTTGTTTTAATTTTTTTTGCGCAATGAGGTGCATACTTTTAAATAAGTGTGCACCTTTTTTGTTTATATGCTTTTTTATTTTATGTTTTTTTTGTAGAATGTACGGAAATCTGTAAATTATTCAGATAATACGCTGGAGGTTAAATTGAGTACCTTTTTAACGCAATTAGTTAACGGACTTTCACTGGGTAGTATTTACGCTCTGATTGCTCTTGGCTATACAATGGTCTATGGAATTGTAAAGTTAATTAACTTTGCTCACGGAGACATCATGATGGTCGGTGCCTATACCGGCTACTTTATTTTAAGGGCTATGGGAACAACTCCTTATGGATTGGCATGTGCATTTTTAGGAGCAATGATTGTATGTTCTCTTTTAAGTCTTTTAATTGAACGCTTTGCCTACCGTCCTTTAAGAACTGCTCCAAGATTAAATTCACTTATTACCGCTATTGCAGTTGAACTTATTTTACAAAACGGAATGCGTGTTCTGCCTTTTGTAGGTCCAAATCCACGACAGTTTCCTACGATGGAAACAAAAGTTTTTAACATAGGACTTATTTCCATTTCAAACATTCAGCTAATTGTAATTATTTCTTCAGCAATTTTAATGGTTCTTTTAAATTACGTAATCAACTACACTCGCACAGGAAAAGCAATGCGTGCCGTAAGCCACGACTTAGGTGCTTCAAGCCTTATGGGTATAAACGTAAACAGAACTATTGCTACAACATTTGTAATCGGTTCAATTTTAGCAGGTGCAGGCGGAGTTCTTTACGCAACAGCCTATCCTCAGATTGAACCTACAATGGGCTACATTCCGGGACTTAAAGCATTTGTTGCTGCGGTTCTTGGCGGAATTGGTTCTGTTCCGGGAGCAATGCTTGGCGGTGTAATTCTTGGTATTGCAGAGACTATGACTAAGGCCTACATTTCATCTCAATATGCAGATGCAATTTCTTATTTAATTTTAATTGTAATTCTTCTTGTAAAACCTGCTGGTCTTTTAGGTAAGAAAAACGTTGTTAAGGTATAAGGAGGAATAAAATGAAAAATAAATTTTTAAGAAATACACTTATTCTAAGTGCCATTGGAATTGGCTGTGTTATAATTCCTGCGGCCTTTATTACATTAAAATCTTTTTTATACGATTCACCTATTGGTATTGATGCATACTGGGCTCAGGTTTTAACACTTGCCGGAGTAAATGCAATTATGGCTTTAAGCGTAAACGTTGTCTGCGGTATTACAGGTCAGCTTAGTTTAGGTCAGGCAGGATTTCAGGCAATTGGAGCTTATGCAGTAATTCTTTTAACACAAAACTTGCACATTCCTCTTGCTTTAAGCATTATTTTGGCTGGAATTATTGCAGCATTCTTTGGTTTTTTAATTGGATTTCCTACCCTTAAGCTTGAAGGCGACTATCTTGCGATTGTAACTCTTGCTTTTGGTGAAATTATACGTGTAGTTTTGTTAAATCAAAAATCATGGACTGGCGGACCAAACGGAATTCAATTTAGTACAGTTTTTACTCAGTCACTTGAATGGGGTTCAACAATAGCCTACATATCTGTAATTGGATCTTTAGTTTTAATTGTAGTCTTTTTACAGAATTTCTTACGTTCAACTTACGGCCGTGCAATTATGGCAGTACGCGAAGACGAAATTGCAGCTAATTCTTCTGGTATAAGCGTATTCCGCTACAAGATGATTGGTTTCGTAATTGCTTCATTTATTGCAGGAATTGGCGGTGCTCTTTACGCTCCTTTAATTGGATTTGTAAAACCGGATTTAGCTTCATTTAATAATTCAGTAAACGATTTAATC
Source organism: uncultured Treponema sp. (assembly GCA_964485955.1). GTDB lineage: Bacteria > Spirochaetota > Spirochaetia > Treponematales > Treponemataceae > Treponema_D. The sequence goes on from CAZALL010000018.1 coordinate 2,568, forward strand.
TATGTTGTTTTAGGCGGAATGGGTTCTGTAACAGGTGCAATTTTTTCTGCATTTGTACTTACAATTCTCCAGGAAGTTTTACGCTTCTTACGCGACTACAGGCTTTTAATCTATCCTCTTATTTTAATAATAATGATGCTCTTCCGCCCACAGGGACTTTTTGGAACTGCTGAATTATGCTTCTTTAAAATTCCTGATTACTTTAAAGCAATTGGCAGATGGTTTAAAAAATTATTTAAGAAGGAGGCAAAATAATGGAACAAGAAAAAAAAGAATTACTCCTTCGTGCAAAAGACATTTCAATCGTATTTGGCGGACTTAAAGCTGTATCTGATTTTTCTCTTGACTTATATGAAGGGGAACTCATTGGTTTAATTGGTCCAAACGGTGCCGGAAAAACTACTGTCTTTAACATGCTTTCAGGCGTTTACAAACCGACATCAGGCACAATTACTTTTGTTGACAAAAAAGGAAACCTTCAGATAATCAACAAAAAATCTCCTGCCCAGTTAAACAAAATAGGCATTGCACGTACCTTTCAAAATATTCGACTTTTTGGCGGAATGACTGTTCGCGACAACATAAAAATTGCCCTTCATAATTCACGCGGAGTAAATCCACTTGATGTTGAATTCCGAACAAAAAAATTCCGCAAAGATGAAGAACTGATGAATCAAAAAGCAGAACATCTTTTAAGTCTTTTCCACATGGAAAATAAAATTGATGAACTTGCAAAAAACTTACCTTACGGTGAACAGCGTAAACTTGAAATCTGCCGTGCCTTAGCTTCTGGTCCAAAACTTTTGCTTCTTGATGAACCTGCAGCCGGAATGAACGGTCAGGAAACTGAAGAACTTATGAAAATGATTGCCTTTATAAGAAAAGAATTTAATCTTGCAGTTCTCCTGATTGAACACGACATGAAACTTGTAATGGGAATCTGCGAAAGACTTATGGTTTTAAACTACGGAAGTATAATTGCTTCAGGCACACCTGCACAGATTCAGTCAAACCCTACTGTAATAAAAGCTTACCTTGGTTCAGGCTATGAACAAATGGCCAACACCAATAATGGAGGTAATCTATAATGAGCATGCTTGAAGTAAAAGATTTAGTTGTTTCTTACGGTGCAATCAAGGCTCTTAAAGGAATTTCCTTTAATGTAGAAAAAGGAGAAATAATCAGTTTAATTGGTTCAAATGGTGCTGGAAAAACAACGACATTACATTCAATTAGCGGACTGATTAAAAAAGTAAGCGGTTCAATTTATTTTGACGGAACAGATATTACTTCACTTGCTGCAGATAAGATTGTTCACTTAGGTTTAATCCAGGTTCCAGAAGGACGGCGCGTATTTGCAAACATGAGTGTTAAAGAAAATCTTGAAATGGGAGCATATTTAAGACGCGATAAAGACATTAAAAAAGACATGGAATGGTGCTACGAACTTTTTCCACGCTTAAAAGAAAGACTTTCCCAGCTTTCGGGAACACTTTCCGGCGGTGAACAGCAGATGCTTGCCATGGCCCGTGCCCTTATGTCAAAACCAAAACTGCTTCTCTTAGACGAACCTTCAATGGGTCTAGCTCCAATTTTAGTAGATGAAATCTTTGATATAATTACAAAAATTTCTTCTAGCGGAACTACAATTCTTCTTGTTGAACAAAATGCATATAAAGCTTTGTCAATTGCCAGCAGAGCGTATATACTAGAAACAGGCGAAGTTACAAAAACAGGCAAGGCCAGTGACCTTATTACTGATAAAGCTGTTATTTCTGCATACTTAGGAGGCTAAAAATGTTAGTTAGAGATGTAATGACAAAAAATCCTGTCACAATCGACGTAAAAGCTTCAATTCGCGAAGCAAATGATTTAATGAAAAAAAATAATATCAACAAACTTCCAGTCTTAGATAAAAGCGGTGCTTTAGTTGGAATTATTACAAAAAATGACTTGCAGAGAGCCGCTCCAAGTGAAGCAACAACTCTTGATATGTATGAACTGTCTTATCTTTTATCTAAACTTACAGTTGAAAAAACTATGATTAAAAATGTCTATACAGTTCAGGAAGATGAAACAGTTGAAGCTGCGGCAAAAATAATGTCAGACGGAGGTTTTGGCTGTCTTCCTGTTTTAAAAGACAAACTTCTTGTAGGAATTATTACAGACAGTGATCTCTTTAAAATGTTTACCGCCATGTTCAGTACAAATGTACCAAGTGTACGTGCTGTAGTTACAATGGCTGACGCTTCCGGAGCATTAAGTATTTTCTCTAAAAAAATTGCTGATGCCGGAGCAAACATTATTACTTGTGTTACAACAGATGCAAGCGATCCAAAATTCCGCAAGGTAACAATTAAAGTAACAGGTATTTCTTTAGATGCATTTAAAGAAATCTGCCAGAGTGCCGGCACAGTAGAAGACATCCGCGAAAGTACTGTCTAAAGATCTAAAAACATCACCCTGAGTTTAACTCAGGGTCCGTAAAATAAAAAAGTGATATTATTTTTAGCAAAAAAAGTCTTTTTCTAAAGTAAATAGTACCTTTTAGTACTTTTTTTTGGGGTAAATAGTACCTTTTAGTACCTTTTTTTATTTGTAATTTTCAAAAATATTTTTTACACTAAGTCTCCACTTTGTGGAATATTAAAACATGTTAGAGGAGCGTTTATGAAAAAACACACCATTTTTACTATTTTACTTTTGTGCTTGCTTAGCGCAAATATCTTTGCTCAGGAAAACAAGGAAACAAAAAAGCCGTTAACGGTAGATTTAGACTTTAAAATTTATTTACCTACATTATTTGGACTTGTAACAGGAGACAATACTTTTTTAGGTTTAAGAGAAGATTATAAAGCTGCAGATAAATGTTCAAACTTTATGGATGATGTCAGAGGAACAATTGCTTCTATAAATAAATTTACTTTCAGCTGGTCTTTTGGCATGGGCTGTTATGTAGAAAATAATAAAGATGCAGTTAATTACTCTTCTTTAAATTTATCCTTAGGGGCTGGTCTTTATTATCACTTACAGGAAGAAAATGCTCTTCCATTAAGCGGATTATGTTTGTATTTATATCCAGTTTACCAGATTCCTATATTCAAAAAGAATACTGACACTTCATATCTAAGCTGGAAAAGTGCTGTTGATGTTGGATATAATCTAGTAGTTTTAGATGCTCTCACAATTTATCCTTTTATTCGTAATATCTTTGGCTGGAACTCTCATGACTTCCGCTATGGACTTGATTGTGGAATTGCAGTTGGATTTTATTTTAAGGACTAAAATAACTAAAAGGACAAAGTAAACTTACCCCGATTTTTTAGAGATGCCCTTTATTAGCATATAATAAAGTTACACGCAATATTTGCAAAACCTTACTTTTAAGTATACAATAAGTAAAAAGTTAACATTAAAAATTTAAAGAATCGGGGCATTAAATGAAAGTAACAATTGTAAATGGTTCACCAAGGGGAGAAAACAGCATAACTTTACAGACAAGTCTTTATCTGCAAAAAAAATTTCCTTCCCACAAATATACAATTTTAAACGCAGGAGCTACAATTCATTCACTAGAAAAAGATTTTACACCTGCCTTAAAAGCAATCAAATCTGCTGATCTGGTAATTTTTTCTTACCCCGTCTACACTTTTACAGTTCCATCACAAATGCACTGCTTTATTGAACTTTTAAAAAAGCAGGATATTTCTTTTTCTACAAAAGTTGCAACACAGATTTCTACTTCAAAACATTTTTATGATATTTGTGCCCACAGATTTATGGAAGAAAATTTCTTTGACATGGGCTTTAAAGTAGTAGAAGGTCTTAGTGCAGATTCAGGGGATCTGCTTACAGACAAAGGTCAAAAGGAAGCTTCAGATTTTTTTAGTCACCTTTTATTTTCTATAGAGAACAAAAATTTTATGGAAAAACCATCAAAATGCATTGCCCATACCCAGGCAAAATTCCGGGCAATTACTCCAAAAGGTGTAAAAATTCCAGGCTACGACATTGTAATTGTTGCCGACATGGACGCAAAAGACACCAATTTGCAGAATTTAATTTCAAATTTCCAGAATGAATTAAAATTTACAACTAAAATAATTAACATTGCCGACTTTGAATTTAAAGGAGGATGTCTTGGCTGCCTTAACTGCGTAATTGACGGAAAATGTGTCTACAAAGACGGATTTGACTCTTTTTTCCGCGAAAATATTCAAAATGCTGATGCAATTATTTATGCAGGTAAAGTTCAGGATCATTCATTAGGCTTAAGATTTAAAATGTTTGATGACCGCCAGTTCTGTAACGGTCACCGCACTGTAACTTCAGGAATTCCTATTGCATATCTTCTTACAGGCGACATTATGGCAGAATCAAATTTACGAATGGTTCTTGAAGGAAAAGCACAGGTCGGACATAACTATTTAGCGGGTTTTGCCTATGACAAGTCTTCTCTTAGCAAAGTTGTTGACAACATAACATTTGCTTTAGAAAACCGCTATGTTCCTCCTCAGAATTTTTTAGGCATTGGCGGAATGAAAATCTTCAGGGACTTAGTTTATACAATGCAAGGCTTCTTAAAGGAAGATCACAAATTCTACAAGAAAAACGGATTTTACGACTTTCCTCAAAAAGACAAAAAAACAATCTTTATGTCAAAACTTTTAGGCTTTCTGCTTAAAAATAAAAAAATTCAAAAACAGGCAAAATCAAAAATGAACGATGCCATGCTTGAACCATACAAAAAAATTATTGATTCAGTTGAAATTACCGTGAAATAATTCACAATAAACGTAAATTTTATATAAATTCCCCTTAAATTCTTTATTCTAGGGGGAATTTTGCCACTTTCCCTTTTGACCATAAACTTTTTTAAGAGTATATTCTAATTAACAAAGTAATTTTACTGTGATTTTATTCACATTAAATTAAATATTTTAAGACATGAAAGAGATTCCTGAAAGAACAAAAAAAAGATTTGTACTGCTTCTTGAACTTTTAGAGCGAGTCGAAGAAAAAAATATTACTTCAGTTGAACTTGAAAAACTGACAGGATTTTCTTCTGCCGTAATAAGAAAGGACATTTCATATCTTAATTTAATTTTGGGTAAAAGCAACGGCTATAATGTGATTCAACTAAAAAAAGCTTTGGAAGACACAATAAATGCCAGCGGTAAAAAACAAAAATGCTGTATTGTGGGACTGGGACGTTTTGGTCAAACTTTGCTTGAAAACACAGAGCTTGAAAACACAAATTATACCTTAGTGGCAGGATTTGACTCTAACGTAAACCGAACTGAAGTATTACATTCAGTTTTTCCGTTGCACCCTACGACTATGCTAGAAAAAGTCATTGGGCAGGAAGAAATTACTTTTGCAATTTTGTGTGTACCGCCAAAAGAAGCCCAGAAAGTTACGGACATGCTTTGCAAGGCTGGCATAAAAGCTATTGTAAATTATACGCCATGTCTTTTATCTGTACCAAAAAATGTAAAGGTTGAAAATGTGTCGCTTCTTACGGCACTTAAGACACTTTCATTATAAAGTATAAAAATATAATAATTCTACCAGATAAGGAGTTTAAAATGAGTAGAGTATACAATTTTAGTGCAGGTCCTTCATGTTTACCTGAAGAAGTACTTAAAGAATGTGCAGCAGAAATGCTTGACTACAAGGGAAGCGGTCAGTCTGTAATGGAAATGAGCCACCGTTCAAAAGACTACGAAGCAATTATTCAGGATGCCGAAGCGATGGTTAGGAAACTTATGAATGTTCCTGAAAACTATAAAGTGCTTTTTGTTCAGGGCGGAGGTTCAACTCAGTTTGCAATGGTAGCACAAAATCTTGGTATCCACACAGGAAAAGCAGCCTATATTGAAACTGGTGTATGGGCAAAAAAAGCTGCTGCCGAAGCAAAACATTTAGGTCTTGAAGTTGACGTAATTGCTTCTTCAAAAGACAAAGGATATTCATATATTCCAAAAGTAGAAAAAATTGAAGGCGACTACGACTACGCTTACATCTGTTTTAACAACACAATTATGGGAACTCATTACGAGTATATTCCGGATACAGGAAAAATTCCTTTAGTAGCAGATATTTCTTCATGTGTTTTATCTGAACCATTGGATGTTTCAAAATTTGGTTTACTTTTTGCAGGTGCCCAGAAAAATTTGGCTCCGGCAGGTGTTACTTTAGTTATTATCCGTGAAGATTTAATTACAGAAACTCCTCGTGCAGGAACTCCTACAATGCTTACATATAAGACTCACGCTGATGCAGATTCAATGTACAATACTCCTCCATGCTACACAATTTATGTTCTTGGAAAAGTTTTGCACTGGATTGAAAAAAATGGCGGAGCACAGGGAATGCTTAAACTTAATAAAGAAAAAGCTGACTATCTCTACAACTTCCTTGACTCAAGCGACTTCTTCCGTGCAACAGCTCAAAAAGGCAGCCGTTCATTAATGAATGTTCCTTTCCTTACAAAATATTCAACTGGTTCAGAAGATGAAGATGCAAAAGCTAAAGAAAAAGAAATAAATGACAAGTTTGTAAAAGAAGCAGCCGCTGCAGGTCTTGTAAACTTAAAAGGTCACCGTTTAGTTGGCGGAATGCGTGCTTCTATCTACAATGCAATGACTCTTGACGGAGTTAAAGCTCTTGTTGAATTTATGAAAAAATTTGCACAAGAAAATAAATAATTTTGGAGTAATATATGTTTAAAATTCAGACATTAGACAGAATATCAGCAGTTGGCTTAGATAACTTTCCACGCGATGACTATGAAATTGCAAGTGAAATTGTAAAACCAGATGCAATTTTAGTCCGCTCACATGACATGCTTTCAATGCAGCTTGATTCTAGCGTAAAAGCTATTGCCCGTGCAGGTGCTGGAACAAACAATATTCCAGTTAAAGACCTGGCACAAAAAGGTGTTGTAGTATTTAACACTCCTGGAGCAAATGCAAATGCAGTAAAAGAACTTGTCATTTTGGCACTTCTTATGGCTTCACGACCTGTAATTGCCGCAAACAAATGGGTTGATACATTAGCAGGTAAAGGTGCTGAAATTTCAGGTCTTGCAGAAAAAGGCAAAAAAGATTTTATTGGACAGGAACTTAAAGGAAAAACTTTAGGTGTAATTGGACTTGGTGCAATTGGTGCAATGGTTGCAAACACAGCTATTGAACTTGGAATGAATGTAAACGGTTACGATCCTTTTATTTCTGTTGATGCAGCATGGAGATTAAATCAGGCTGTTAAACACACAGAGACATTAGATGCTGTTCTTTCAAAATCAGACTACATTACAGTTCATGTTCCTGAAACACCAGATACAAAAGGATTTATAAATGCTGCTTCAATTAAAAACATGAAAGACGGAGTACGCATTATAAATCTCGCCCGCGGTGGACTTGTAAACAATGAAGATGTACTGGCTGCTATAAAGAGCGGAAAAATTGCCGCTATGGTAACAGACTTTGCCGCAGAAGAACTTTTAAATAATCCAAAGATTATATGTCTTCCACACCTTGGAGCTTCAACTCCAGAAGCAGAAGACAACTGTGCTGTAATGGCAGTAAAAGAACTTCGTGCCTTCTTAGAAACTGGAGCAATTAAAAACAGCGTAAACTTCCCTGCCTGCAAAATGGATTCAGAAATTCCTTGTGGCGGAACACGACTTTGCATTGCCCACAAAAACGTTCCAAACATGATAGCTCAATTTACAAGCGTACTTGGTAGTGCAAAACTGAATATCAGCGGAATGGTTGACCAGAACAAAAATGATATTGCCTACTGTATGATTGATGTTGACGGAAAAGTATCTGAACAGACAATTGACGTTTTAACAAAAACAGAAGGCGTTATTAAAGTAAGACAGATTGTAGCATAAAAATATTTTTGTAAGGAGCGTCTGTTAAAGGCGTTCCTTACAAAGACTGTTTTTTATTCACCAGAAAGAGCTAAGACTGGATCTAATTTTGCAGCCCGTGACGCTGGTGAAAGTCCAAAAAATATTCCAACAAAAACAGAAAATATAAATGAAACAAGACAGGCTCCCCAATTAACAATAAAGCCCTGCCCTTTTACATATTCGATTGCAAAAGAAATTCCAATTCCTATTAACACACCCATTGCACCGCCCATTAAAGTAATGCTGGCAGATTCAATTAAAAACTGCTGCCTAATTGCTCCAGGACTTGCCCCCAGTGCCTTTCTGATTCCAATTTCCTGTCTTCTCTCAGTTACGGTTACAATCATAATGTTCATGATTCCAATTCCACCTACAAGAAGAGAAATTGCAGCGATTGCAGAAAGCATTAAAGAAAGTGTACTTGTAATTGAAGACATCTGTTCAATCATTGTCTGCATGGAATTAACACTTACGCTGTAAGTTCCGCCATTATACGAAGAGCAGTAATTACTTACTTCAGTTACCATGGCACTTGTTACATCTTCACTTGTTGCCTGCAAAACTACTGTACTGGCAGAAGGGTTAGGCGAAATTTTTTTAGAATAAAATCCTCGCGGAATATAAATGCCGGTTGTTGTACTATCCATACCGCTTGTCTGTTCTTTTAAAACACCGACTACTTTAAATGCAAAAGTTACATTACTTGTTACTAAAAGTACCTGTTTACCTAAAGCACTGCCTTCAGGGAAAAGTCCTTCTGCAATTTCACTTCCCAAAATTATATTCTGCTTTCCGGCATAATCATCAGTTACAGTAAAATATTCACCGTAATCTAAAGCAAGTCCGCACATTTCAAGATAGCCTGTTTCGATTGCAGTTGCATTTGAACTTACACTTGTGTCGCCGTATGTTAAAGTTGCATTAAGAGAATTTTTATACCAGACTTTTTTGATATTCCTTATATTATTAAAAATATCAGTTCTAAAGGTTTCATTAAAATCTATTGTAGCAGTTGAAGAACGTCCCCTGCGACTCATAAAACCTGAAGAAACTGTAACAAGGTCAAGTCCCGAAGAACCAAATGTATCTTTTATTTCTTTTGTTGAAGCTGAACCCATTGAAGTAATTACAATTACACTTGCGACACCTATAATTACACCCAGTAAAGAAAGAAAAGTTCTTGTTTTGTTGCGAGCAAAATTTTGAAGGGCATTAAGAAAATCTTCTAACATCAGTCTTTACTCCATTCAACGGGGGTTTGGTAAGAATCACTTTGAATCTGACCGTCAAGAATTTTTATGGAACGAGGAGTACTTGCACCAATTTTAGGGTCATGAGTAACAATTACAATTGTTGTTCCACTCTGATTAATTTCATTAAATAACTGTAAAACTGCTTTACCTGTTGCACTGTCCAAGGCACCTGTTGGTTCATCAGCTAAAATAATCTGTGGTTTTGTAACAGTGGCACGGGCAATTGCAACACGCTGCTTCTGACCGCCTGAAAGTTCATTTGGTCTGTGACTCATACGCTCAGCAAGTCCCATTCTTTCCAAAGCTTCTTTTGCCATGTCGCGACGAAGATTTTTTTCAACACCCTGATAGCGAAGAGGAAGCATTACATTTTCAAGGATTGTCATTGACGGAAGCAGATGATACTGCTGAAAAACAAAACCAATTGTCTTGTTTCTTAAATATGCAAGTTCTTTTTCTGTCATTTCTTTTGTTGCCTTACCGCCAACTTCTACAATCCCTTCAGTTGGTCTATCAAGACATCCTATCATATTCATGCAGGTAGATTTTCCGGAGCCAGAAGGTCCCATAATTGACAAAAATTCTCCCTGCTTTACAGAAAAAGAAATTCCTTTTAGGGCATAAACTTTATTGTCACCCATTTGATAAACTTTGGTAACATTTTCAAGGCGTATAACTTCTGCTTTTTCCTGTGCCATTTTGTCTTTCCCCTACATTCCTGGAGGTCCGCCAAAACCGCCACCCATACCGCCTGGACCACCACCGCCAGGTCCGCCCTGATTATTGCCTGAAGATTTATTTGAAGAAGCAGCCTTATTACTTTTAAAACGACCTGAAATTGAACTTTTTGAAAGAGCTTTTAAACATTCCCCTCCTTCAAGTCCTTCTTCAATACTTACATATCCTGTTCCATAAGGTTTTACTTTTACAGATTTTTTTGTTGAAGAACCATCTTTATTTATTACTTCAACATAAGCTTCTCCGCCTTCATGACCAATTGCATTTCTTTCTACAACAAGCATTGTAACAGGATCAGAAATTTGAATCTTTCCTGTAAAAGAAAAATTCGGCAGAATTTCAGAAGGATAATTATCAATACGAACTTCAGCATTTACAACTGTAACTCCACGACTGGTAATTTCTCCAATTGCAGGGTATGAATAAAGATAACCTTCTACATCACCACCGCTATAGGCTGGAAAAGTAAAATCAACCTTCTGATTAACTTTAAGTCTTGTTACATCAGTTTCTGCTACTTCTACAGTTGCCTTAAGATAAGTTAAATCTACAAGAGTTCCTACAGAATCTTTTGCTTCAAGATAATCTCCAACTTTTGCATCAAGTTCTGCAATTACACCGTCAAAAGTTGCGGTTACTTTTCTATCCAGCACCTTCTGATAAAGGGCTTCCCGCTGCTGCTGCATAAGTTTAATTTCTAAAGCTGAACCATTTATCTTTTTTTGTGCAATCTGATAATCCTGACTTGCAAGATTATACTGCTGTGTTGAATCATCTAACTGAAGAATTATCTGTCCTTTTTTTACACTGTCGCCTTCTTTTACATAAACTGCAGTTACAGTTCCATCTCCCTGAGCCTGAAGCTGCTGTTCATTTGCGGCAGAAATATTTCCTGCAATATCAATTACATCTTCATATGTTTCCTGTCTAACAGTATAGGTTTCTAAAGAAGAAGAGTTTTTTGAAATCAAAGACTTTACTAAAATTAAAATCAAAAGAATTACAAGGACTGCTACTACAGTAATTAAAGTAATTTTTAAAGGCTTTGATAGTTTTATTTTATTCAATAATTTTTTTTCATTCTTCATTTTTTATCTACCTCCTCGTTTACAAAAAGAAGTTTTATTGTATCGTTATAAATAATAAATTCCACAGCATTTACAAGACAGGTAATTTCTGCTTTTTTCTTATTTACCTGAGAAGCCTTGTAGTCACTTTCATTTATAATACCCTGCTTAAACCAGTTTTCATTATCTTTTTCAAGCTGAGTATATAATTCAAGCTCTTCTGCATCAGACATCTTTGCCCAGTTTAAATTACTTAATGTTGTACGCTGACTTACCATCTGAGTGCGAAAGTCTTCCTCTGCATCTTTAAGTGCAATCTGTTCTATCTGTTCATCAAGTGCATTTTGTTCCGATTGAATCTGTGACAGTCTGATCTGTGAAGGTGAAAAACCTAATGACATCTTATAAAAAGGAATATTATTTCCTGAAGAAAAAGGAAAAGATACTCCCGCATTTAAACTAAGTCCTTTCCAGCTTAAACTTGCTCCGGCATCAATTGTATCCCGTCCCTGTGAAGTTGAAGAAAGACCCTGTGTATTTTTAAAAGTATAGCCTGCATTTGCATCCAAAGAAAAATCACCCTGTGCATCCCGTGTAAGTTTACCAAGTTCAATGTCATAAGTAGCACTTTCTATTTTTGTATAATTTTCTTTTTTATAATCGCGAAGTTCTACTGCTTCTACGTAAGGAATGCTCGACGGTAAAAAAGTCCATGCTTCATTTAATGAAGTTTCAAAACGTTTTTTTGCTTCTTCTGCATCTTTTGGCTTATCTGTATAACGTGTAAGTTCCTTTCCGCATTTTGTGGCAAGTACATTCTGCAGGTAAACAAAATTTCTTTTTGATTCTTCAAGAGTTCTGTTTGCCGTACGCACTTTTAATTCTTGAGTTCTGTAAGATGAAGAAGTTTTTGCATAGCCCTGAGCCTGTATTTTTTTAAATTCAACTTCTTCTTCATAAAGATCCTGTTCGTTTGCAAGCACATTTGCAGCTTCATTTAAAAGTTCTTTTAAATCTGTATAAAATTCTTTTTCTGCACTCAAGGCCCTGTTTTCTACATTGCGCTTTGCAAGAATAAGTTGTCGCTTTGCCTTAAGATTTTCCAGCTGACTGTGTTTTCTTGCAGTCCCGATTATCTGCGTACTTAAAGAAAGTGAAAGATTTTCAAGACCATTTTGATTTTCTTCTGTATTGCTTACAGTTAAATCTGTACTTAGAGAAAGTGTAGTATTATTCCACTTTGCAACAGATGCACTTAAGGCTGGAGAAAGAGTAAAAGAAGTTCCATCTGAAGAAGGAATTAAAATCATTGAACCTGTAGAAAGATTTAATGAAATACCATTTTCAATATTTGTCTGTTCAAGTAAAAGACTGGCAGACTTTGCATTTGCTGTAAGTTTTTGAAGTTCCAAATCGTTTTGCAGATAGCCTGTAAGTAAATCTGTTAAAATTTTATCGGATGAAATATTTTCCTGGGCAAAAATAAATGAAAAGCCAAGAAGTAAAAGTATACTAAATAAAATCTTTTTCAAAGATATCTCCTGTTCCGTAAATTATAGCAACTTGCTGACTTTATTTTCAAATAATATTGCGTTCTGCTATAGATGCAATTTATTCAACAAAAATATTTATTATAAGTTACTTATGAAAAATCAGCTGGAATAAATTCTTAACGGAATCAATTATCTTGTCAAAAAATTGTGTAATTGATTTTACAAAAGATGCACCTGCAATAAATGTTCCAAAAGTTGAACCTAAGGAAGAAAGAAAAAATACAAGAAGTACGCGTAAAATTCTGTTGCGGTAAAAACCTTTTAAACTTCCTGCATCATCCTGCATATTTTCCATATCAGAAACTTTTGGCTTAATGAGAACTGCCTGAACAATACCTGTGACAAAGCCAATTCCAATAAAAGGACACAAAGAAGTAAAAGGAGCACCAACAAAAGCACATAAAATTGTAAGCGGATGACCTCCTGCAATAAGAGTACCTAAAGCAGCAAGTATTCCATTCCATAAAACCCAAGAACTGAGCATATGCCATCCCTGCTTTTGACCGCCGTAAATAAAACCTGCAGCAATAAGGGCAACTATTAAAACTGGTATAATCCAGCCTGCAATTTTTGAACCTACAGACTTTGGAGGTACGTGATCTATTTGAGAACAATCAGTTGACTCTTCACCCTTGGACATTTTTTCAAGATGACTTACGACACCGTTTAAATGCCCCGCACCTAAAACAGCTAAAGTTTTATTACCCTTACATTCCCAGATATGACTTGCAAGATAAAAATCACGTTCGTCAATTAAAACACGTTTAACGTCCGGCATGTATTCTGCAAGTTCATTCATCATAGAATCCATTTCAGACTTCTTTTTTAAATCTTCAATTTTTTCTTCACCAACATCTTCTTTAGAAAATGCAGTTGCAATTAATGCAGATAAAAGTTTGCACTTACCCCATAAAGAATTTTCAGACCAGGCACGTCTTAAAGTAACAGTAATAGGGCGGTCAACCATGGCAGTATTTATATTAAGTTCTTTTGCCTTATTGATTGCACAAAGCATTTCCTGTCCAGGCTTAACACCAGTATCACTTCCCATGCGTTTTTGATAGGAAGCTAAGACAAGATTTCCCAGCATTAAAAAGCCCTGTTTTTTCTTTAACACAGAAACAATATCTGTTTTTTTCCATGATTCTGGGTCTATAAGACTTTCATAGCGCTTGTCATCAAGTTCAATAGCAATACAATCAGGTTTGTTGTCTTCGATAGATTGTTCAACTTCCTTCATGCTTTCCTGCGAAACATGAGCTGTTCCCACAAGAATAATTTCCCTGTCACCAAATTTTAAAAATCTTTGTGTGTCTGTTGTTTTTTCTGATTCTTCCATCTATTACTTTTCCAAATCTAAAATTTCCTGAGAACGCCACACAGCCAGACGGTATTCAAAATTTATCTGATCATTAAGTTCAATTACGCGTTCGTAATAACTTTGAGCAGCCCCCGGAGCATTAACCATATCATAAAAAAGTCCCAGATAAAAGTACATTTTACTTCTGTCTGAAAGTTTATTTATGGAAGAAATTTTTCTCTGTAAATTCTGTTCACCAGATAAATCATGATAACAACGCAGCATCTGATATTCAATGGAACTTTTATCAAGCCCCGGAAGTACCTTGTCAGAAAATTTCTTTGCCATCTGATGATCACCTGTCATATGAAAGCAGTATGTAATTAAAAGAGGATAAGAAATATTTTTTTTATCTATACTGCGCATTTTTAAAAACATATTTCCAGCTTCATTGTATTTTTTTAAATGAATATCAATAATTCCTATACATTCATAAGCCTGAGTGTAAGAAGGATTTAATTTAATTACTTTTCTGTAATCCATAAGGGCCTGTTCAAGTTTTTCTTCTTCATCATAAAGACCTGCCCTAAATACATAAGCTAAAAAATATTCTGGCTCAAGTTCAATTGCCTTTGACCATGCTTCTTCTGCCATTGCCCATTTTCCAACATAGCGCAAGTTCATTCCGTAATCTAAAAGATAGTCATAATTTTCTGAATTAATTGCAAGGGCTTTTTCAAGACACTCACACGCTTTTTTATATTCACGGTTTGAATTTTCAAGCTTTGCAAGATAGTACCAGGCACCATCATTATTTTTATTTATTTCAAGAACATGTTCAAAATATTTTCTGGCATCTTTATCTTCTTCAAGAAAATAGCAGGCTCTTCCGTAACCTAAAAGTGCATCTTCGTTTTCTGCTTCACTTTCAAGAACCACAGAAAAATATTGTTTTGCTCCAGCATAATTTTTTGACAAAAGACAATCTTTTGCAAGTTCTTCATTAGCAAGAGGATTTTTAGGATCAGTTTTTAAAATGGCTTCAAGTTCTTCTGTACGTCCTTTTTTGTCGCCCTTTGATTTTGCTATGACTGCACTAAATTCCCTTAAGTCATTATCGTCCGGAGAAAACTTTTTAAGCCGTTCAATAAGTTCCTCCGCTTCATCATAACGAGTAGCACTTAAAAGAAGAGATGCCTTTATTTTCTGCAGGTCAAAGCTTCGTTTTTCATTCTGCGGAAGTGTGTCAAAAAGTTTTATTGCTTCATCTATTGAAGAATTTTCAAGAGTATTCTGTAAGGTCTCTAAAAATTGCTTTCTGCTAAAGCGACT
>CAZALL010000019.1:0-17265 GCA_964485955.1 uncultured Treponema sp.
TTAGGACATCGGGTTTTCATCCCGACAACATGGGTTCAATTCCCGTGGGAGATGTCAGTTATCTGACTTCAGATAGCTAAATGATCAGCCGGTGTAGCTCAGATGGTAGAGCGGAGGACTGAAAATCCTTATGTCGTCAGTTCGATTCTGACCGCTGGCAATTGTTTTAAGCTACTCATTGAGTAGCTTTTTTTTTGCAAATAAACATTAATATTATAGAAAAAAAACTTGTTAGAAATCAATTCATATTATATAATGATGCCTATGAATTGGCTTATTATTGCTCCTGATGAAAAGAATGAAAATCTAAAAAAAGTAGAAGAATTTCTTGAAAAAAAGCACAATTCAATTCCTTATAGAATCTTTGTATACGAAAATCTTCCTAAAGATGAATTATATGACTATATAAAACATATAATGCAGACTTCACATTGTATTGTAGTAAATAGTGAAGCAATGTGTAATTCAATTGATTATGTATATTTAATGGGCGCTTTAGCAGGAAAAGGAATAAGAACTTTTATTTATGCTCAGGCTTCTTATCTTAGAAGGTATGAAACGGTCGATTCTTCATCCCGTGGAATTTTTCATACTTTTTCTTCTATAGATGAACTTATTCATAATGTAGATACAAAATTTGAAGAATTTGAGCGCCGGGAAAATGAAAAGCAGGCTCTTGTATCTTTATTTACTTTAGGTATTCCATTTTCTGGTGATTGTTTTGCTGAATATATTGCAAAGGACAAAACTGATATCTGTGAACTTTTTATGGAAGCGGGAATGCAGGTTAATGCAAGAAATTCTGCAGGAGTTCCTATGCTTTGCATTGCGGCAAGAAATGACTGTCTTGAAAAAGTAAAATGGCTTGTTGAAAAGGGAGCTAATATTGATTCAGTTTCAAAGGATCGCGGTTATTCTCCTGTAATGGATGCTGTCTGGCGTAAAAATTATGAAATTACGGAATATCTGGTTAATAAGGGTGCAAATCTTAATTTTATAAGTTCTGACGGTCAGCCTCTTTTAGTGCTTGCAGTTGGTAATGGAAATGCAAAAATTGTAAAGCTGCTTCTTGAACATGGGGCTGATCCTAATGTAAAGGATTCAATGGGAATGAGTGCTTTGGAATATGCCCGTCTTTTTAAGCAGACAGATATTCTGCAAGTTTTTAAAAATTTAGGATTCAATTAATTATAAATAAATATAAAAGGTTTTTAAAATGAGTAGTGTAAAGAAAAAAGTATCAGCAGTTCAGGAAAAAGTTTATAAGATTGCATTTGCTGGGGGTGGAACTGGTGGTCATATTTATCCTGGCATTGCTGTGGCTGATGAACTTACGGCTTATTTCAAAAAGAAGGGTAAGAAAGTTCAGATTGATTGGATTGGAAATTCTAAAGGAATGGACAAGTCTATAATCGAGAAGAATCTTATTAGTGAAGGTGGAAGTATTACTAAGTTTCATGGTATTCCATGCGGTAAATTACGCCGTTATTTTTCTATTCAGAATTTTTTTGATTTATTTAAAATTTTTGCAGGTCTTGTAAAGTCTTATTTTATTTTAAAAAAGCTTAAGCCCGATCTTCTTTTTTCAAAGGGTGGATTTGTAAGTGTCCCTCCATGTATGGCAGCAAAAAAATTAAAAATTCCATATTTTACACACGAGTGTGATTTTACTCCGGGTCTTGCAACAAGGCTTAATTCTAAGGGAGCAAAAAATATTTTTCTTTCTTATGAAGAAACTGCTTCTTATTTTAAGGATGAACTTAAAGATAAGTGTTTGGTAACCGGAAACCCTGTTCGTCCTGTATTTTATTTGGATTTGGAAGAAGAGGGAAGAAAATTTTTAGGAATTCCTGAAAAAACAAAAAAGCCTGTTCTCTTGGTCCTTGGAGGAAGTCTTGGTGCAAAACAGATTAATGACTTGATAATTGAAAATCTTGCTTGGTTAAAAGAGCGTTTTATTGTTGTTCACCAGACTGGAAAAGCATTTGCACAAGAAAATCCTGACGTAATGAAAATGACTGGTGAAAATTACAAGCCCTATGCTTTTATTTATAAAGAAATGCCGTCAGTTATTCAGGCAGCTGATATTATTATTTCGCGCTCTGGTGCAAATTCTTTGTGGGAGTGTGCTGTATGTTCAAAACCTATGGTACTTATCCCTTTAGAAGGAAATGGTACCCGTGGTGATCAGCTTGACAATGCAAAATTTTTTGAAAAGCAGGGAGGAGCTATTGTTTTAACCGGACGAGAAGCAGATACGGCTCACCTTGTTGTTACTTTAAATAATCTTCTTGAAACTAAAAAACGTAAAGTTCTTTCCCAAGGTGTAAAAGCTATGTGTCCTAAGAAGAAGCCTTCTCTTGTACTTGCTGAATTAATTTATTCAGGAGTTGTTCAAAAATGATGCTTAGTTTTCTGGATGTTTTTTTCTGGATAATAATTCTTGTAATTGGAGTTATTGCATGTGCTAAGGGATTTATAAAAGAAATTTTTGGTAAAGGTGCAATCGTTGCTGGGTTATGGATTGCTTTTTTAACTTATAAACTTTTGTCTCCATACATTTTAAAATTTGTAAAATATGAATTTCTTGCAATAGCTTTAGCCTATCTTTTAATATTTTTAGTTGTTTATCTTCTTGTTATGGTTATAAAAACTTTTGTAAGTTCTGCTTTTGAAGGTGAAATTTTTAAAGGTCTTGATAAAGTTTTAGGTTTTATTTTTGGAATGATTGAAGGTCTTGCACTTGTTGCACTTATTTTAGTTTTGCTTTGTGCTCAGCCATGGTTTGATGTAAGTTCAATTTTTGAAAAATCTTTTTTCTATAAAATTTTAAAAGGTCTTATTGCAGTTCCTGTAAAAAATCTTTCTGATGTTATGGTTTCTAAAATTTTATTAGATGGAGTTTTGTCTAATGTTTGATAATGTTCTTTATCAAAGTGCTTGTGATTTACTTAGTGATGATATAAAAAAAAATGTTCTGCCTCCGTCTTTACTTTTTTCGGGTCCAAATGCTTCTGGAAAATTAACTTGTGCTCTTGAAACAGCTCGTGTCCTTTCATGCAGAGAACAGCAAAAAGGTGCATGGAACTGTACATGTCCTTCATGTACAAAACAAAAGGCTTTACTTGCTTCAAATGTACTTTTGATGGGACCTGGTGAAAAAACACTTGAAATTTCAGCTGCAAAAAATACTTTGTTAAATCAGGCCTATAATAGTTCAACTCATATTGAAGCTGCAAGGTATCTTTTTTTGCGTGCTGTAAGAAAATTAACTTTGCGTTTTAATGCAGTGCTTTGGGATGGAGAAGATAAATTTTCAAAATTTTCTCCGCTTTTGCAGGCAATTGATGAAGAACTTGAAAAAATAGAAATTGGTCGCCAGCTTCCTGAAAATGATGAATTAAAAGTAATTTTAGATTCTGTAGAAAAAAATGCTCAAATGCTTGAAGAAAAATTTTTATATTCTTCAATACCTGTTTCACAGATAAGAAATTGTTCTGCATGGGCACATCTTAAGTCTGGTGAAGAAAAAAAAATAATTATAATTGAAAATGCAGATTGCATGGCTGAAAGTGCAAAAAATGCTCTTTTAAAAATTCTTGAAGAACCGCCTGAAGATACAGTTTTTGTTTTAACTACAACAAGACGCAGTTCCATGATGCAGACAATACTTTCACGTGTGCGGACATATAATTTTTTTGAAAGAAATCAAAAACAACAGCAGGAAGTTATTACTCGTGTTTTTCATTATCAAGCAGGTTATACAGACTCAATGCCTGAAACGGTAGATTTGTTTTTAAAAGGTTATTTACCTGTAAAGCCTGAAAAAATTATTAATGAAGGAAGAAAGTTTTTTACAACTCTTGCAGAAGGTCATGTATCTGATCTTTCTATTCTTGTAAAAAATTGTAATGATTTTGAACCAAAAATTTTGTTTTCACTTTTCATTGATGGAATAATTGATGCTCAGAAGGGGCTTTGTACAAGTCCTGCCGGTTGTGAGTGTTCTGCAAAAATACTTGAAATTTTAAGAAAATGTTTTATGAATGTTAATACAATGAATCAGAATATTATTTGTGCTTTAGATGGACTTTCAAGGGATCTTTTAATTTTAAATAAAACAAATGAAAATGTTTTTAAGGAAGTCTTAAAATGAAAGAATATGTAAAAAAAGTTTCAACAAAAATTTCAAAACTTACTGATGAACAGCTTGAAAATTTAATTCAAATAATAAATGAAGAAAATGATACTTTAGATTCAATTTTGGAAAGTTTGTCAGACGGTCTTGTAATAGTTGATAATAATTTTTTTATTCTTCAGAAGAATAAAGCAGCTGAACGGTTTTTATCTTTTAAAAATTTTAATGAACAGAGAAATGAAAATCTTCCTGTATGGGAAATAATTGGTGAAAATGAAATTGCAGAATATATAAAATCTTGTGCAGAAAAATCTGTTACTAATGTAAGTAAGGAGTTTTCAATTCAATTTCTTGAAGATAAGGTTATTTTTCTTAATGTAAAAATTCTTCCGCTTGTGCAAAAAAAACAAAATGCAGATTTTAAGAGCGTGGAAACTGTTATAAAAGGTTCTATAATTTCACTTGAAGATATAACAGAAAAAAGGACACAGGAAGTTTTACTTCATAGAATGGAAAGTCTTTCAAGTCTTACAAATCTGGCAGCTTCTGTTGCTCATGAAATAAAAAATCCACTCGGAGCAATAAGTATTCATATTCAGCTTCTGCAAAAGGCAATAAAAAAAGCCCGCGAAGGTGATGGCATGCTTCCTCAGGAAAAGTTTGTTGAAAATTATATTAGTGTAATTAATGAAGAAATTGATAATTTAAATAAAATTGTACTTGATTTTCTTTTTGCTGTAAGACCTGTTCAGGCAAAGCTTGTTTTAACGGCTCCTGATATTCTTTTAAAAAAGTTTATAGATTTTTTTAAACCTGAATTTGAAAAAAATAATATTGATATTATAATAAAATTAAATGCAGATGGCGTGAGACTTCTTATTGATGAAAAATTATTTAGGGAAGTAATTGTAAATATTGCTCAAAATTCAATTTATGCAATTAATGAAAAACAAAAAAAAGCAGATTCTTCTTTTGTAGGTCAGTTTGTTATTGAAAGTAAAATTAAGAATGAAAAATATTATATAAGTATTGCAGATAATGGTTCTGGAATGGATGAAAAAACTCTTGAAAGAATTTTTGAACCTTACTATACAACAAAGGCAAATGGTACTGGTCTTGGAATGACTACAGTTTATAAAATCATAAAAGAATTTAATGGTGATGTAAATGTAAAGTCTTTTGTGGGGCAGGGAACTATTTTTACAATTCAGCTGCCACTTCCTCAGACTGCTACAAAACTTCTTGAACATAATTCGTAAAAAGGTAAAAATAAAATATGAAGTTTACTCTTTTAATTATTGATGATGAAAAAAATATTCGTGATGGTCTTGCAGCAAATTTTGAAATGGAAGGCTATAACGTAAAGACTGCAGAAAACGGTCAGGCTGGTCTTGATCTTATTGAAAAAGGTGATATTGATCTTGTAATAACAGATTTACGGATGCCCGAAGTTAGCGGTGAAGAGGTTTTAAAAAAAGTAACGGCTGAAACTCCTGGTATACCTGTAATTATTCTTACAGGTCATGGAAGTATTGATTCTGCAGTTGATGCGATGAGGCACGGAGCATATGATTTTTTAACAAAGCCTCTTAATCTTGATCAGCTGAATATGATTGTAAAAAGAGCTCTTGAAAGTCATGAGTTAAAGCTTCAGCATAAAATTCTTACCCAGCAGGTTGAAAGTAAAGAAGTTCTTTCTAACATGATTGGAAAATCTAGCAGCATGCAGAAGGTTCAGGAACTTATAAAAAAAGTTGCAGATTCTAAAGCATCTGTTTTGATTACTGGTGAAAGTGGTGTAGGTAAGGAAGAAGTTGCAAATGCAATTCATAAACTTTCTTCAAGAAAAGATAAGAGTTTTATAAAAGTTCATCTTGCTGCATTAAATCAAAATACGATTGAAAGTGAACTTTTTGGTCATGAAAAAGGGGCTTTTACAGGAGCAGATAAACTTCAGAAGGGGAGGTTTGAACTTGCTCACGGTGGAACAATTTTTTTAGATGAAATTGGAGAAATAAATCAGGCTGTACAGACAAAAATTTTAAGGGTTGTTCAAAATCATGAATTTGAAAGAGTAGGTGGTGAACAGACTATAAATGTTGATGTTAGAATTGTTGCGGCAACAAACAGAAATCTTGAAGATGAAGTTAAGAAAGGTAATTTTAGGGAAGATTTGTACTACCGCTTAAATGTAATTCAGATTCATGTTCCTCCGCTAAGGGAAAGAAAAGATGATATACCTCTTTTGATTGCATCTTTTATAAAGGAATTTAATGCTGAAAATAATAAGCATGTTAAAGGTTTTTCTAACAAGGCAAAGTCTATTATGTTCAATTATGATTGGCCGGGTAATATCCGTGAACTTCGCAATGCTGTTGAAGGTGCTGTTGTTATGTGTTCTGGAGATGAAATTTCTGTTGAAGATTTACCTCCAAATCTTTTAAAGAATTCAGCTGGTGAAGATGTAATTACAATTCCTTTGGGTATAAGTATGGATGAGGCTGAAAAAATTATTGTTCAGCAGAATCTTGCGGCAAATAAAAATAATAAAAGTAAAACTGCGGATCTCCTTCAAATAGGAAGAAAAACTTTGCAAAGAAAAATAGCCGACTGGGGACTGGAGTCTGGTGATGAGCAGAACGATTTATGACAAAATGGGTGAACTGCTTAATGATTCTTTAAAAAAAGGAAAAGTAAATTTTGTAAGCAGAAAAAAAATTGATGAAGAAAAAGAACGTCTCGAAAAAGAAAAAAATGAACGCTTGCAAAAGGAAAAAAATCAAAAGAAAATAAAAGAAGAAGAGATAAGAAAACAAAAAATTAAGGAAGAAAAATTAAATAAAGAACAAAAAGTAAATTATGAGAAAGAAAATTATATATATAAAAATATACAGATTTCTCCTCAGCTTGAAAGAGCTTACAGGCTTCTTGGACTTGAAAAAAATGCCAGTCAGGAAGAAATAAAAAAGGCATATAAAGAAAAATTAAAGTACTATCATCCTGATCGTTACCAAGGAAATGCAATTCTTACAAAAGTTGCAACAGACAAAACAAGGCAGGTTGTCGAAGCATATAATCTGATTGTAGAAAATATAAATTCTAAGGTCTTTTAAAATTTTTTAAATTACTGTTCCAGGTGGAATTATAGAACCTTTCATTATTATAATAATTCCGTCAATACTGTAAAAAAGTCCATGGTCACCGTTTTCGTATTTTTTACCGTCAACATTAATTCTGCAGTTATCGCCAATATGTGCATTTTTATCAATGATTGTTTTTGCAATCTTACAGTTTTTTCCAATTCCTATATTTGGAATCTTTTTTTCGGCATTAGCTTTTTTTGTAGCATCGTTTTCGTAAAAGTCAGCACCCATTGTAACAACGCCATCAAAATTGCATCCGTCATTTACAATTGTACGGACTCCCACAACGGAACGGTTTAAGTATGAATTTGAAATTACACAACCTTCTGAAGCTAAAGACATATTCATCTGTGCATTGTTTATTTTGCTTGGTGGAAGATTACGCATGTGTGTGTAAATAGGTTCATCTTCGTCAAAAAAGTTGAACTCAGGTTTTATATTTGTAAGGGCAATTGTTGCGTCATAAAAAGAGCGTACTGTACCAATATCTTCCCAATAACCGTTAAAAATATAACTTCTTACTTTTTTTGTTTTTATAGCAAGAGGAATAACTTCCTTTCCAAAATCTTTTAGTTCGTTATCAAGCATTGTTTCAAGGGCTTGAGCATTAAAAATATAAATTCCCATTGATGCAAGAAAATCTTTTTTTTGGGGAACATAATTTTTAAGATTAAGGGGAATTTTCCAGTCATCAAGATTTACGTCTCTACCTGGTTTTTCTATAAATGACGTTATATTGTTATCGTTGTCAATTTTCATTATGCCAAAAGCACCTGCTGCGTCCCGAGTAACAGCTGTGGTTGCAATAGAAATGTCAGCTCCACTTTGAATATGATCTTCCATAAATTTATTTAAATCCATTCTGTAAAGCTGATCACCAGAGAGAATTATGTAGTGGGTAGGCTTGTGTACTCTAAAATGAATGAAATTTTTTCTTACGGAATCAGCGGTTCCATCATAAATTATTGAGTGTTCAAAAGTCTGTTCTGCTGCAAGAATTTCTACAAAACCTTTTGAAAAACGGTCAAAATTATAGGAGCGGGTAATGTGAAGGTGAAGGGATGCAGAATTAAACTGTGTAAGCAGATATATTTTTCTAAAACCTGAATTGATGCAGTTTGAAATAGGAATATCAACAATTCTGTATTTACCGCCAAAAGGAACTGCCGGTTTTGAACGTTCTTTAGTTAAAGGATAAAGTCTTGTTCCCTTTCCTCCGCCTAAAATAATTGCCAGTACGTTTGGTTCATTTTCTTCATCCTTAAACATTTTTATATCTCCGCATTTTTTTTACGAAATAAAGGCTTCTTCAAGTAGTTTTTTATATTGACTTTCCTGCATTGGTCTTGCATAAAGAAATCCCTGTACAATATCACATCCCATTTTTTTAAGCATGGCAGACTGTGATTCTGTTTCAACACCTTCAGCAACTGTAGTAAGATGTAATTTTTTTGCCATGTCAATTACCGAATTGATAATTACATTTTTGCGTTCTGTATTTTCTGCAGAAGAAAGAAATTCTTTGTCAAGCTTTATTACATCAGCCGGAAGATCTTTTAACAGATTTAATGAAGAATAACCAGCACCAAAGTCATCAACAGAAATTGAAAATCCAGCCTGTTTAATTTTGTTCATTGTAGAAACAAGTTTCTGAGGATTGTCAAATACAATACTTTCTGTAAGTTCAACTTCAATGTGAGAAGGTTTTATTTCATATTTTGAAACAATGTTTTTTAAAGTCTGAACAAGGTCGTTGTCTTCAAGGTGTCTTCTTGAAAGGTTGAATGAAATTGTAAGTGGTTGAGGGCAAGTACCGTCTTTACCGCAATGATTCCATTCTTCAAGGAACTTACATACTTTTTCAAAAACAAAAAAGTCAATTTCTTTTATAAAGCCGTTTTGTTCAAATAGAGGAACAAATTGTGCTGGACTTAAGAATCCTTTTTTAGGTGAATTCCAGCGGATAAGGGCTTCAGCTCCCATAATAATTTCATCTGTAAAACGGAATTTAGGCTGATAGTAGACTTCAAATTCACCGTTTTCCAAAGCAGATTTCATTGAAAAAATTATGTCCCTCTTCATCTTGATGTCGTGTTCCATCTCGATTGTGTATTCGTAGGTGCGTGGTGTAGAATAGATTTCCTTTCCTTTTTTTCTTGCCTGATTTGCTTTGTCCATCATAGTATTTACAGGTTCAGAAAGATTTGCAATGTAATAAACACCAGATGAGAATTCAAGTTTATAATTTTCCGGAAGAATTTTTCTTACATGGTCGCTTACGTTTGTTAATTTGAAGCATACAAAATCTTCAATATTAGAAATGTCGCCTGGGTTTTTGAAGAAGAAGATAAAATTGTCACTGGCAGGACGACAGCAGAATGCATCAGACTGACTTCTACAGATGTCATCAAAGTGGCGAGCCAGTTCAATTAAAAGTGCATTGCCTATTTCATTTGTAAATGAATCATTTATGTAATTAAAATTATTTATGTCAACTGCAAGAATCATGTATTCATTTGGTTTTGCTTTCTTTAATTTTTCTTTAACCAGATGCTTAAAATATTTTGTAGAATAAAGGCTTGTTAAATCATCATATTCAACTTGGGTTTTATGTTTTTTTAAGAAGAGCATAAATAAAAGTGAAATTATTACAAGTAAAAGTATTGCCGAAATTATAAGGGCTGTGACGGTAATCTGCTGATTTTTTGCCTGGGCTTTTAGGGCATCTGTAAATGATTTTCTTTCAAACTGGCATTCAAGAACGATAGATTCAAATTCTGGTGAAATAACTTCAAAAGCCTTGTTAAAAGCACTAATTATCTGGTCTTCCATGTCTGGTGAAAATCCAAAACGCATGCTGTATTCAAGACCTATAGGAATCACAACGTAATTACATATTTTTGAAGCTTCTGAAAGTTCAAATTCATTTACTAAGGCATATTTATATTTGTTTTTTGCAAATTCCTTTAAAGTGTCCTGGGGACTTGTCATGTTTAGAAGATTATATTTGTCATCCGGATATTGATTTTTAAAAAGTTTTAAATGTTCTTCAGAAAGTTGGGGAAGTAAAATTGTTTCACCTTCTTTTGGAAGAGATCCTGTTTTTGAAAGTAAGACCATCGAAACGTCATAAAGAGGAATAGAATATTTAATTCCGCTATATGAAGAAAGTAGGTCTGTATAGCCCGAAATTATACTGGCAGTAGAATTATGAACTTTTTCCATACTTTCTTTATAATTTTGTGTACTTATAATGTTTATGTTGATTCCTAAAACTTCTGCTGCATTTTTTAAAAGATGTACGTTAATTCCTGAATATTCGTTGGAATAAGAATTTTCATATTTATATTCAAAAGGTGCCCAGAGCGGATCACAGACTGCATCTAATTCCCTATGGTTGTTAATAAAAAATTTTTCATCTTCATCTAAAAGAGCATTTAGCTTTTCTTTATAGTTTGAAGAAACTGAATGTGAAAAAACAAGACCTTGTGTAAGCAAAAGTAAAATTGAGAGTATAGAAAGTTTTATTTTGCGGAAGTTCATAGTTGCCTCACATAATTACGGATGGCTAATTATAACATTGAAAAGACTTGTAAAAAGGGAAAAATAAAAATAATTTTGTGTAATATTTGAGAACTTGGACTTTTTAGAGATGTTGAAATAATCTGAAATATAGGGAAGCTTTCAGAAAATATAGTAAGGTAGAAAATCCTTAATGCGATCCATATAAAGAAAGTAGTTACTTATTTTGTAGATGCTGTGCGAAGCCGATGTAGGCTAATGAATTTAGCATAACATTGCTACTTAGATAGCCCTGGGAGTTTTTTTTCTAAACTGAAGTTTTTAAATTCCGATAATTATTATATGAAAGAGCGGGTGGGGAAAATTCCTGCTTTTGGGAGGCAGTATGATTAGAGGCTGGTATATAGGTGCAAGTGGAATGAATGCTCAGCAGAACAGGCTTGATGCTATTTCAAATAATCTTGCTAACGTTGATACGACCGGTTATAAAAAAGACATTGCAGTAAGCAAAAGTTTTAGTGAACTTTTAATTAGAAGAACTCAGGCTGATGGAATTGTATCAAATTCTTTTGGTTCCAGGGATGTTGCTCCTGTTGTTGGAAAGATTGGCCTTGGTGTTGAAACAAATGAACTTTATACGTCTTTTGAACAGGGCTCTTTTAAAAATACAGAAGTAAAGACAGATTTTGCACTTGGTGGAGAAGGCTTTTTTGCAGTTCAGACTCCAATGGGTGAACGTTATACAAGAAATGGAAATTTTAATATCGGTAAAGAAGGAATTCTTGAAACTAAAGACGGTTATCCTGTCCTTGGTGAAAATGGAATTATTCCCCTTTAAGATGACAAATTTTATGTTGATTCTGATGGAATGATTTATACTCAGGAAAATCAGGAACTTGTTGACAGATTTAAAATTGTTCGTTTTGACAATGAACGTTATTTAAAAAAACAGGGTGGTTCTTTATGGGCTACAAATGAAATTGCTGGAGAACCTTACATTGCGGAAGGAGAAGAGCGTCCTAAATTTTTACAGGGTTATACAGAAGCAAGTAATGTTAATGTTGTAAATGAAATGGTTCAGATGATTGAAGTAAACCGTGCCTATGAAGCAAATCAGAAGTCTATTCAGAGTGAAGATTCGATGATGTCTACTTTGTGGACCCGTGTGGCAGTAAATAGATAGGAGGCATGAATAATTATGGTAAGATCTTTATGGAATGCAGCAACAGGTATGAATGGTCAGCAGGCTAGTATTGATGCCATCTCAAATAACCTTTCTAACGTAAATACAACAGGCTTTAAACAGCATCGAGCAGAGTTTGAAGATCTTATGTATCAGAATGTAAAACTTGCTGGTAGTCCTGCAACAGAAGATACTGTTACTCCTGTTGGTGTTCAGATGGGCTCTGGTGTAAAGGTTGGGGCAACTCAGCGTATTATGACTCAGGGGTCTTTGCAGGCAACTGGTGTTGATACTGATCTTGCAATTATGGGTGAAGGATTTTTCCGTGTTCAGCAGTATGATGGTTCATGGGCCTATACAAGAGACGGTTCTTTTAAGGTAGATATGAATGGTCAGCTTGTAACTGCAAATGGTCTTCGTGTTCAGCCTGAAATTATTCTTCCTGAAAATTTTATGCTTGAAACACTTTCTGTAAGTCAGGACGGTCGTGTAAGTGTTCGTGTTGGCGGTCAGAATGAAGTTGTTGAAGTAGGTCAGATTGAACTTTATCGTTTTCCAAATGCAGTAGGTTTGCAGAATTTAGGTGATAATCTTTACAAGGTTACAAATGCCAGTGGAGATGCAATTGCTGGTACTCCGGGACTTGATGGTTTTGGTGTAACACAGCATAAGTTTCTTGAAATGAGTAATGTTTCTGTAGTAAATGAAATGGTTCAGATGATTGTTGCCCAGAGAGCGTACGAGTTTAACTCAAAGGCGATTCAGACTTCAGATACAATGCTTTCAACAGCAGTAAACTTAAAGCGTTAATTTTCCGATAAATAATTTGTGAGGAAAAAGATTATGGATATGCTGGGTTTAAATAAAAGCGATTCTTATTTTGGAAAGACTGCATTAAATTCTGTAAGCGGGACAAAGGCTTTAAGTCAGTCTGCTTCTATATTAAAGGAAGAACAGGCTTTTAATAATATTTTAAAGAATCTGCAGCAGGCATCTTCGGAAGATAAAAAAAATCTTTCTTCTTCACAAGTTAATAATAGTGGCCGCCCAAATGGAGATTATACAATGGGTTTCCACAATGCATTTACAAGTGAGGCTGATAAACATGCACGTCCTTCAGGAGCAGCCGCAAATCAGTCTAATAGTAAGGAAAAACGTACTATTGACAAGACAAGCAGGCTTTATGAACAGGCTCTTGAACTGGAAAATTATTTTGTAAAGAACATGCTTTCTTCAATGCGTAAGACAATCAATAAAAGTGATTTGTTAGGGTCAAAAGATGATTATGCACAGAATATGTATGAAGACATGCTCTACGATAATTATGCAGAAGCTTTGACAAAAAATGCCTCATTTGGACTTGCAGATCAGATTTATCTTCAGCTTGAAAGTCATTCTTAAAATTCTTCTCATTGTAATTTAAATAACAAAACAGTAATATATTCTCATGAATACACTTGATTTGCCTCATGAACTTAATGGAGTAAAAATCCATTTTGTTGGAATTAAGGGTACTGGAATGGCAGCCCTTGTTGAAATTCTATATGCACGCGGAGCTGTAATTACAGGTTCTGATGTAAGTGAACATTTTTATACAGATGAAATACTTGAAAAATTAAATATAAAAGCTTTACCTTTTAGCGAAAAAAATATTACAAAGGAAATTCAGTATGTAATTTATTCAAGTGCTTATAATCCTTTACAAAATCCTGATTTAATGGCGGCAAAAAAACTTAATATTCCTTTAATGCTTTACAGTGAAGCATTAGGTTCATTTTCAAAAACAGCTTTTTCTGCTGGCATTTGTGGTGTTCACGGAAAAACAACAACTACAGGTCTTGCCGGAACTATACTTAAGGAATTTGATTTAAATAGTCAGGTTCTTGCGGGAAGTATAATTTCTTCTTTTGGTAATTCATGTACAATGACAAGTAAACATATTTCTTCTGATAAGAAAAAATTTTTTGTTGCTGAAACTTGTGAGTATCAGAGACATTTTATGGCTTTTTGTCCAAGTGTAATTGTTCTTACAAGTGTTGAAAGTGATCATCAGGATTATTATCCGACTTATGAAGATATTAGAAATGCTTTTGTCGATTATATTCATAAACTTCCTTTAGGCGGAACTTTAATTTATTGTGCAGATGACAAGGGTGCTGTTGAAGCAAAAGAAATTGCAATAAAAACTCGTCCTGATATACAGTGTGTTCCTTATGGAATTGAGGCTTTGGGTGATTATAAAATTACACTTGGCAAAGTTGAAAACGGAAAACAGTATTTCTCTCTTCCTGCCTGCGGTGAGGTATTTATAAAAGTACCGGGACTTCATCTTGTAAAAAATGCAGCTGCGGCAGTTGCTTTAAGTATTGTGCTTTTAAAGGAAGATGGAAAAAATCCGTGTGACTATAAAGAAAAAATACTTACAGGGCTTGAAAATTTTTCAGGCGGAAAAAGACGCAGTGAAATTACTGGTGAAAAAAAGACTGCTTTAGGACAGAGCGTTATCTTTATTGACGATTATGGTCATCATCCTACAGCAATAAAAACAACACTTGAAGGTTATAGAAAATTTTATTCAGGAAGAAAAATTATTGTTGACTTTATGAGTCATACTTATACACGAACTTATGCCTTGCTTGAAGAATTTGCTTCTTCTTTTGGCAGTGCAGATAAAGTTATTATAAATAAAATATATGGTTCTGCCCGTGAAGATGCAAGTGCTTCTCCTGTTACTGGAAAAATATTATGCCAGCATACGGCAAAATATCACAAAGATGTTACTTATTGTGAAGAATTTGATGAAGCTGCAGAAAAAGGGCTAGAAATGTTAAATGAACCTTCAGGCTCTTTATATCCGGATGGATACCTTTTTGTAACAATGGGTGCTGGTGATAACTGGAAAGTCGCAACTAAAATTATGGAGCAATTATGAACAGTATGACAGGTTACGGTTTTAAGGAAGCCGTTATTGATGGAACTCAAATTAGTGTAGAGATTAAAAGTGTAAATAATCGTTTTCTTGATTTAGGTATATATCTTCCGTCATTTTTAAGTCCTCTTGAACAGAAAATTCGTAAGATTGTAAGTGAAAAAGTTACCAGGGGGAAAATAGATCTTAGTGTCCGCATTAATGAAACAAATTCTAATGCAAAAGTAAATATAGATTTTATGGCTGCAAAAAAATACTTTGATGAATTTTCCCGTCTTGGCACTGAATTAGGTTATATTAATAATACTTCAAAAAACATTGAACAGATTCCCTTAACTTTTATTTTAAGTCAGGATGGTGTAATAAATACAAGTCGTGAATTTGATGTTGATTCTTACTGGGCAAAAATTGAAGTTGTATTAAATGAAGTTATTGAAAATTTTATTCTTGACCGTAAACGTGAAGGTGAAAATTTAAAAATTGATTTACTTGAAAAATTATCAGTCTTAGATGAATGTGCTGCTTTTTTTAAAGACTGGCAGCCAAAAATGGAAGAAAAGTTTAAAGAAATAATTACAAATAAATTTAATGAGCTTCTTTCTGAGCATGTTGATCAAAATAGAATTATGGCAGAAGTTGCGGCAATGCTTGTAAAATATACAATTAATGAAGAAATTGTTCGTCTTCAGTCTCACTTACAGGCACTTAGAAATGAAATAAATACAAATCCAGTTCCAGGTAAAAAAATTGATTTTATATGTCAGGAA
Organism: uncultured Treponema sp.; assembly: GCA_964485955.1. GTDB lineage: Bacteria > Spirochaetota > Spirochaetia > Treponematales > Treponemataceae > Treponema_D. The sequence continues at coordinate 15,683 of CAZALL010000019.1, forward strand.
GCTAATCGTGAAATAAATACTATTGGTAGCAAAAATCAGTTTACACAAATAGGTGCCATGGTTGTCAGGGCAAAAGATGCACTTGAAAATATTCGTGAGCAGTCTAAAAATATTGAGTAGGGGGGAATATGAAAATTAACAGTGAAATAAGAATTGCAATTAGTGGAAAATCTGGTTGTGGAAATACTACAGTAAGCACAATGCTTGCAGAAAAACTTAATGTTGCCTTAATAAATTTTACGTTCAGGCAGTTGGCAGCAGAAAAGGGACTTACTTTAGCCCAGGTAATTGAAAATGCAAAAACAGATGACTCTTATGATATTTATGTTGATAATCATCAGGTTGAACTTGCAAAAAAAAACTCGTGCGTTCTAGGTTCCAGACTTGCAATTTGGATGTTAAAAGAAGCCGATTTGAAAATTTATCTTTATGCTTCAGATCAAGTTCGTGCTCAGCGAATTTTTAACCGTGAGGGTGGAAATATTGAAGAAATAAAGAAATTTACTTCGATGCGAGATGCAGAAGACAGTAGGCGCTATAAAAAACTTTATTCAATAGATAACGGTGATTACTCTTTTTCAGATCTTGTAATTAATACAGCCTTCTATAAACCTGAACAGATTGTTGAAATTATACTTGAATGTGCAGTACAAAAAGGACTTTTAACAAGGTAAAATAAGATTACAAATTTTTTTTAAGACTGCCATCTTGATGTTGTTCAAATGACAGTCTTTTTTATTTAGTAGTTATTGTCAGCGTAACCAACCCAACCTTCGTTTTCTACAAGTGCCTTTTCAAAACCTTCAAGTCTAAAAGGATAACTTTTTGAAAGAGAGCCGGCAATTAATTTTATTTTCCATGAACCGTCTTCTTTCTGTTCAATTTTACATTCAGTGTCTTTAGATGCAAATGTCTTGAACATGTCATCGATTGTTTTTTTGTCAAGGTCTAAAGCAAGCATACCGCAGTTGTACATATTCTGACGGAAGATTCTTGCAAAATTCTGTGCAATTATAACATGTATACCATTTGCTTCCAAAGCCCAGGGTGCATGTTCACGACTTGATCCGCACCCAAAATTTTCACGGGTAATAATTACCTTTTTTCCTGGTACGTCAACTTTTGGATTAAATCCTTCTAGTTTAAGATCTTCCAGAAGATAAGGCGCCAAAGCCTGTTTTGAATTTTCTGTAAGATATTTTGCAGGAATAATTTCGTCTGTGTTTATGTCAGACCTGTCAAGAAAAAGTACCTCACCACCAAACTGTTTCATATATACTCCTTAAGTATCTGTTTCTTAGATTTTACTTAATTTTTAGCCTTCGTAAAGAGGGGAATTAGTAATTGTTCCTGTAATTGCTGTTGCAGCTGCAGAAGCCGGGCTCATAAGATGAACCATACCACCTTTACCCATGCGTCCGTTAAAATTGCGGTTAGTTGTAGATGCACATACTTCTCCATCTGCAAGAACACCATTACTCATACCAAGACATGCACCACAGGTAGGGTTTGTTACACAGAAACCTGCATCAAGGAAAATATCAATAAGTCCTTCCTGTACAGCCATTTTATATATTTTTGGA
>CAZALL010000020.1:0-5975 GCA_964485955.1 uncultured Treponema sp.
ATGTTACCAAAGGCAGACAATTTATTGAAGACAATACAGGGCTTACAATATCTTACAAATCTCTTTCTCCGTCCATTATTACGGGTGTAAATTTACGGGGATTTACTGTATCCGAAAAATCTACTGGTAAAACAATTCTTACAGTTAAGAGGGTAAAACTTTCTTACCGTCTTTTAAAACTCTTGCATGGTGATTTTGAACATTGCTTTACAGGTCTTACACTTAACGGGTTAAATTTTACAGTCTCTCAGAAACAGCTTGATAAAATTACATCTTCTTCAGTTTCAGAAAATGCATCTCAAAATGTATCACAGAAGGAGAAATTAACAGCACTTGATGTAATTAGAGAAGTATTTTTTTCTTTTCCATTTCAGGTTTCTTTTAAAAATATAAATGTAAATTATTCTAATGCACAATTTACGTCATCATGCAGTGTAAAAAATCTTGAAATGCAAAAAAGTGAAGATGGAAATTCTTTAAGCGGAAATTTTAAAGGAAATTTTATTACTACTCTTCCTTCTGGTAAAACAACATTTGGATTTTCTTTTTCAGCAGATGGAAGACTTTTAAAAGAAATATCAGGTTCAAGTGCAATGGTCAGTGTTTCTTCTTACAACAGGGCTGACTATTCTTTAGGCCGTTCATCTTATTTGCTTAGATACAGTGACAGACAGTTTGATCTTCGGACAATTATGGGAACAAAAAGTTTTTCATTTTTCGGTTCTCTTAATATGGAAAATCAGACTTTACTTGCAGACATGCAGATGAATAATTTTGATCCTTTTCAGATTCTTGTAATACGAAATCCAGTGCAGGAAATTGAACAGTTTCGTGGAATAAGGCTTACGGCAGGTGCAAATCTTTCTTACGTTCTTTCTCAAAATAAACTTAAATGGTCAACAGACGGCGAACTCTCTTTTCCTCAATCAATTGCCCCAGAGGGCGAAAAAGCATTTTTTTCTGTAAGAGGAGATAATAATTTAATCAGCATACCGCTTTTAAAAGCAGAAGGCTCTCTTGCAGACCTGACATTTAACGGTACTTACAAAATAAATACAATGCAACCAAGCGGAACTTTAGAACTTAAGCGCTATACTCTTCCAAACGGAAATTCTATTTCTGGTGAACTTTACTGCGACCCTATGGAAAAAGGTTTTATGTGTTTTGTTCCGCAGTTGTTTTTAGGAGATCAGGTTTTTACTGCTTTACAGGCAGAGGTTGTTCCTTCAGGAAATTCATTTAATATAAACTTCAGCCTTAATGATTATTCTCATTCTGATTTTGATTCTCCAGGTCAGATTGAAATAGATGCAATTTTTTCAACAGGTGCAAGACAGGAACTTCAAAGTTCTCTTTACATAAAAAATTTATTTCTTGATTCAATTATGAAAACTGTCGCTTTCTTTCTGGATAAGGAAGCAGCTTCTGGAATAAATGATAGTCTTTCTAATTTTGAACCTTTTGTTTTTACAAATGAAATTTATCTTTCAACAGATTTTAAGTCTTTTACATTTAATTCTCCTTATTCACTCATTGTAAATACAAATCAAAAAAAACAGTTTCTTCTTCTTTCATTTGACGGAAACGAAAGTCAAGTTAGTGTAAGTCAGCTGGAACTTATTTTTGATGAACAGACATTAAAAGCTTCTTGTGAAGTTGATATTTCTCCTAAGGAAGAAATGATTTTGTTTAATACAGATTTAAGTTTTAATTCTCTTCCTTATCATTTTACGGGTGACTTAAAAAATTATAAATGGCTTAATATTGCCGGTGATTACGATTTTGAATGTGCCTTAAATTTTGAAAACGGAATAAGTGGCAGGGCAGGTTTTGAATCACTTCCATTTAAAGCCGGAGATTTTATTTTTTCTTTTACAAGTGATGTGGTTCTGGATATTTCTGCAGAAAAAGGAATTAATGTTGACATAAAAAAACTTGAAGCTGAAGAAATATCACAGAAGATTTTAATTCAGCCTAAACTTGCATTTAGTGGCCTTGTAAATAATTCTTCTTTTGTAATTTCATCTGCTGCTTATTCAGATAATCTTGGATTGCTTGAAGGAAGCGGTGAAATCTTATGGAATTTTAATGAAGAGGAAAACTTTTTAGATTCAATAACTGCAAGTCTTAATCTTGAAAATAAACTGACTGCTGAAAAATTTGCATTTAGCGGTGATTTTACAAATCCGTTAAAAGTTCCTTTTGAAGGGGAGCATATCCAGAAAGATTTTTCACTTAATGCTATAGCAGATATTACTTCTTTTCCTTTAGGACGCTTTATGCAGAATCAGGCAGAGGATGATACTTTAAGTGCTAGTCTTACAGCAAGCGGAACTTTGGAAAATCCTCTTTTGACAGCAAGTATTTCTGGTCTTTCAATGTTCTGGAACGGTTCTCCATTGATTGCAAAAGGTCTTGTGCAGATGGAAAACAAAGTAATTGTCGTACCTGAAATGGAATGTGAATGGAGCGGCATGAAACTTCGTGATACAAATTTAAGTTTTTCTCTTGAAGATTTTAATGGCAGCGGTTCAACATTACTTTCTTTGGGTGAAGGAAAAACAGCATTTTATGCACCTCTTGATATTCAATTTAAAAATCTTTCGGAAAATAAAAAAAATCTTGATACTTTCCAGGCTGATTTTGACTGCCCTTCAATTACAGGTGTTCTTCTAAGTGAAAAACTTCCTGTTCATATAAGTGTAATGCATGTTCCGGGTAGAACTGATTTTACTTCCGGTTCAAACCTTGGGCTTACGGGTTGGGTACTTGATGATGGACAGTTGAATTTTGAAGTAACAGATGACAAAGCACTGCATTTTAAATTTTTTGGAAATACAGACGGACCTTATATTAATTTTAATGTGACTGATGTTTCAGCAGATCTTTCAAGACTGTCAAAATATTTAAGTACACCATATTTTTCTGTTTACAGGGGCTTGCTTTTTGGAAATCTTGTAATTACAGGACTTGGTACAGATCCTGATATAAGTGGTGTCTTTACTTTGGATGAATTTGACTTTAATATGCCAGATTATATTCCAGAGCATATTACTTCAAAACAGGTAGTGCTTTCATTTACTCAGGATGATATTGAACTTCCGCTTACAAATTTTTCTATAAAAGACACTGGTTTTGATGTAAGTGCACAGATGGTTATGGATCGCTGGACAATGGAAAGTCTTGATATAAAATTTGTTTCAGGAAGCAACAGGGGAATCCCGGTTGATATAAAGATTCCTCTTGTAAGATTTAAAGGTGAACTTGGGATAGATCTTTCTATGACTCTTAAAGATAATGATCTTTCTTTAGATGGAAATCTTGAAGTAGAAAATGCAGAATTTAATCTTCTTACAGATTCTGGAACTTCAAGTGACTTAAGTATGTACGGTTCTTCATCAGAGGCAGACTCTGGTCTTCCTTTAGATATGAATATGAATTTAAAGCTTTTGATCGGAAAAAAAGTAAATATAGTTCTTCCAATTATAAGAAGCCTTATTGCTCCTGATACACAGATTGATTTTGCCATGAACTCAGATGAAGAAACATGGAATTTAAAAGGTGATGTAGTCCTCAGGGGAGGAGAAGTACTTTGGCTTAATAGAAACTTCTATATAAAAGAAGGTCGTCTGTCATTAAATGAAACACAAAACCGCTTTGATCCAAGTATAACCGTACGTGCAGAAACCCGTGAACGTGATGAAGACGGAGATCCTGTAACAATTTCTCTTTCTGCAATCAGGCAGAATACTTCAAATTTCCATCCTGTTTTAACTTCAAACCCTGCAAAATCAGAAAACGAAATTATGACTATTTTAGGACAGATTGTAACAGGTGATTCAAGTAACGTAACTGATGTATTGTGGTCTACAGCTGATACAGCCTTGCAGGTTACTTTAGTACGTAAAATTGAGAATGCATTGCGTGATTTCTTTAATTTTGATATATTCTCAGTGCGTACAATGATCCTTCAGAATGCTTTAAAACAGAGTTTGAATACACAAAATCAGACTGCTGAAAATAATTCTCTAGGTAACTATTTTGATAATACGACTGTTTATATTGGAAAATACTTCGGAAGTGAATTATATGCTGATGCTCTTTTGCAATGGACATATGATTCTTCCAAAGACAATGGAACGTCAATGGTAAGCGGACTTGTATTTCAGCCTGAACTTGGTTTTGAGCTGTCTGCCCCTTTTGCCAATATCAGATGGAATTTTGCTCCGGATTTGGGTGCACTTCAAAGCTCCTGGGTTCCGGCAACTTCTATTACATTGTCGTGGAAATTTAATTTTTAATTAAAAAGAGGAAATTTATGCGTACAAAGTGCGGTTTTGCAAAAACACTGGTACTTGTTTTGTTTTCAATGCTGTCTTTTAAGGTTTTTGCCCAGGACTGGTATGACGGAAAGCCAATTAAAAAAGTTAATTTTGTTGGTCTTGTAAATGTAAAAGAAACAGATCTCGAAGGTATAACGGCTGCTTATATAAATAAAAATTTTACAAATGATCTTTTTTCTGAGCTTTACAGCAAACTTGATGAACTTGAATATTTTGAAAATATTTCACCAGTTGCACTTCCAGGCGATAAGGAAAAAAATACAGTAATTCTTGAGTTTACGGTAGAGGAACGAAATTTTATCAGTCGCATTGAATTTGTTGGCAATAATGGAATCAGAAATGGCGAACTTAAAGATACCATTCAGATTAAAGAAAAAGATATTGCCAATCAGTCAAAGGTTTTATCAGATGCCAGGGCAATCCGTGACTTGTATCTTTCAAAAGGCTATACCAATGTAAAAGTTTCTCAGGAAATGCGGGAAAGTGAAAGCGGAATTATTGTAATTTTTAAAATAGAAGAAGGGCAGGAATCTGTAGTAACAAGCATTGAATTTGAAGGTAATGCAGTTGTTGCTTCAAAGACTCTTAAGAAAAGACTTTCTTTAAAAGAGGCAAAAGGTTTTACAAAAGGTGCATTCCAGGAAAGTTCCCTCGAAACAGATAAACAGAATCTCTTAGCCTATTATCAGAATCAGGGATATATAGATGCTGTCGTTTTAAATGTCGTAAAGAAAAGTACATATAATGCAGAAAAAAATCGTGACGAAATATCTCTTACTTTTGTAATCAGGGAAGGTTCTCAGTATACATTTGGCGGAATTACCTTTAACGGAAATACAGTATTTAAAGATTCAGAATTGCAGTCATTTGTAAAACTTCAGACAGGAAAACCTTTTAGTTCTGCAAGATTTATGGAAAGTATGCAGGGTATTTATGATCATTATTATGAAAACGGATATACTCAAAATCAGTTTACTCCACGCGAAAATAAAAATTCAGATACAAAAGTAATTTCTTATGAACTTATAATTCAGGAAAATGCAAGAAGCCATCTTGAAGGAATTATTATAAAAGGAAATCAGCGTACAAAGGAATATGTAATTCGCCGTGAACTTCCTATGGAAACTGGTGATATTTTTTCAAAGACAAAGGTAATGACAGGTCTTCGTAATCTTTACAATCTTCAGTTTTTCTCTTCTGTCATTCCAAATATTGTTGCAGGTTCAGAAGAAAATTTAGTTAACCTTGTTATTGATGTTGAAGAACAGTCTACTACTTCTCTTGAATTTGGTCTTACATTTTCTGGTGTTACAGATCCTGATGATCTTCCTGTTTCATTGTATGCAAAGTGGCAGGATTCAAATCTTTTTGGAGAAGGAAAATCTGTTTCTGCAAGTACAACTCTTGCTACGGAAGAACAGTCAATCAGTTTAGGTTACGGTCAGAGCTGGCTTTTTGGACTTCCTGTTTCTACCAGTGCAAGTTTTGAATTTTCTCATTCAACAAATACAGCTTTAAGAAACCGCTTTATGCCAGATGGTTCATTAAATGATGATGAATATTACATGGAGTATGAACAGTACCGCTTTAGTTTAGGTGCTTCACTTGGTCATCGCTGGACTCCGGATTTTG
>CAZALL010000020.1:5985-7420 GCA_964485955.1 uncultured Treponema sp.
CTTATTGATAATATTTACGATGCAAGTGTTTATTCACCTGTTGACTATTCAATCAGTCTTTACAACAATAACTGGGCTCCAAAAAACTGTATTTGGACTTCTTTTTCAATGGATGGACGTGATGTAAATTTTGATCCGACAAAGGGTTGGTTCTTAAGTGATCGACTTGCCTGGTACGGTCTTTTGCCTGCTGGGTTTCTTGCATTTGCACCTCAGTGGGGCGAAACAGAATTCTATCTTCGTTCAGATTTAAAGGCTGAACAGTATTTTACTTTGTTTAACTGGAATGTAACAGATTCCTATTCACTTAAGATGGTTCTCATGCTTTATTCTCAGTTAAGTTTACAGCTTCCAATTCCAGGAACTACAATCGGTGATACAAATAAACTTTATATAGACGGAATGTTTACTGGTCGTGGTTGGTCTATTTATAACAGAATTCGTGGTAAAACAACATGGAGTAATACTGTTGAATTAAGAATTCCTCTTATTCAAAATGCTATTTCTTTTGATCTTTTTATGGATGCTGCAACAATCAAAACAGATTTCAACGATTTCTTTAATGACTTCACAGACAAGGATGATTGGTATTTTAGTTTTGGTCCTGGCATCAGGTTCTCAATTCCACAGTTCCCTTTAAGACTGCTTCTTACAAATACATTTAAACTTGGAGATACTGACGGACAGTGGACAAACCGTTATAATAACGGAAAAAATAACTGGTACGAAAACTGGAATTTTGTACTTTCATTTAATTTGACAAATAAATAATTTATGGGGGATTCAATGAAAAACTTAAAAAAAATTACAGCCCTTCTGGCATTATCATTAACTGGATTATTTTCTCTTGCTGCTCAGGAAATTACAAAATTTGCAGTTGTAGATACAGGTCGTGTATATCAGTCTTACTTTAGGGATTCTGCTCCTGTAAGAAATTATGAAAATAAAAAAGCAGAATTTCAGGTAGAAATAAATAAAAGAACAGATGAACTTCAGACTTTGCATAATAAAAAAATTGAATATAAGAGAAGCGGTGATAAAACTAATGAACTAAAAGTTGATGCAGAAATCCAGCAGAAAACACAGTTTCTTACAGAATATACAAATACAAAAAATATTGAACTTGAAAATTTAAAAAATACTTTGCAGAAAAATGACAGCTTTTATAAAAAACTTTATAACATTTTAGGTCGTGTTGCAGAAAGTGGCGGTTATTCTGTACTAATGAGTTTACAGCAGGCAAATGGCATTCTCTGGTACAGTCCTTCTGTTGACATCACGGATCAAGTAATTTCTGAACTGGGACTTGGTCTGTAAAAAAAATGTCAGAAAAAGAATCTCCTCTTATTGTTCAGTATCAGGCTATAAAGGATCAGTATAAAAACGAAGTTTTATTCTTTAGGCTTGGTGACTTTTATGAAATGTTTAATGATGA
>CAZALL010000020.1:7430-16847 GCA_964485955.1 uncultured Treponema sp.
CCAGCAGCTTCCTATGTGTGGCATTCCTTACCACGCTGCGAAGATTTACATTGCACGTCTTTTACGTCTTGGAAAAAAAATTGCAATCTGTGAACAGGTGGGGGAGATAGCTCACGGCAAGGGACTTACAGAAAGAAAGGTTGTTGAAGTAATTACACCAGGTACTGCTCTTGAAAGTGAATATCTTGACGGTGGAATAAATAATTTTATTTCCTGCTTTAATATTCAAAATGGTCAGTGCGGAATTGCTTTTTTAGATATTACTACAGGCGAGTTTAAGGCAACCAGTTTTCCTCTTAGTCAGCTTGCAGAAAATTTTAGAAAGGAACTGGGACGTTTTTTACCAAAAGAAATAATTTTAGCAGACAGTGCAAAAAATAATTCTTCCATACAGGAAGCACTTTTATCTTTTTCTTCAATGTCAGTTTCTTATTATCCAGATTGGAATTTTAATTGTGAATTAAATTATAAAAGGCTTTTAACTCAGTTTAAAACACAGAATTTAAGATCTTTTTCACTTACGGAAAATTCTACAGAAGTTGCACCTGCGGGTTTTTTATTAGATTACGTAAGTCGCAATGCAAATACGCTTTTACCTCATATTTCTTCGATTAACGTATATCATGACAGCCAGTATGTAATAATTGATGACAGTTCCAGAAAAAATCTTGAAATTACAGGAAATCTTCGTGATGGAAGTATTCAGTATTCATTACTTGAATGTGTAAATTGTACGCGTACTGCTATGGGAAGCCGTATGTTAAGGCAGTGGTTGCAGTTCCCACTTACAGATAAAAATCAAATTCTTTTAAGACAAAGTCATGTAAATCTTTTTTACGAAAATATTTCGCTCTTAAAAAAAACTAGGGAAGCTTTAGACGGAATCCTTGATGTTGAGCGTTTAGCTGGAAGAATTGCGATGGAAAAGGCTCACGGTAAAGATTTAGTTGCCTTAAAAACTTCTCTTTCGATGTGGCTTAATGTTCAGGGAGTTTTATCAGATTTTAATTTTATTCAAAGTGATAATTCTAAGGCAAAAGAAATAATTGACCTTATAGCTTCTTCTATTCTGGATGATCCTTCAACTTCTTTAACAGATGGAGGAATTATAAGACCTTCTTGGTCACAGGAACTTGATCATTTAAGGGACGTTCACGATAATTTTAACCGCATACTTGAAGAATATACCGAAGAAGAAAGAGTTAAAACTGGTATTCAGAATTTAAGAATCCGCAGTAATGGAAATATGGGATACTTTATTGAAGTAACGAAGGGTAAACTTTCTAAAGTCCCAGAACATTTTATTATGCGCCGTGCTCTTGTAAATGCTGAACGTTATACAACTCAAAGACTTCAGGAATTGGAACAGGAACTTACTTCGGCAAGTACAAAAATTCTTGAACTTGAGCGGGATCTTTTTGTTGAAGTTAGAAATAAACTTAAAGCTTACGTCCCATATCTTTTGGAAACCGCCCATGAAATTGCCTACACTGATGTTACGGCTTCTTTTGCAGAATCAGCTCTTTCAAATAAATGGACGCGTCCTTTAATTGACGACAGTAAGGCTTTTGAAATTGTAAACGGAAGACATCCCGTAGTGGAAAGACATTTACCTGGTGGAGAATTTGTTGCAAATTCACTTTCACTTTGTACTGAAGAAAATTTAAAAACTTTTGCTTTAATTACAGGTCCTAACATGGCAGGTAAGTCAACTTTTTTGCGTCAGAATGCACTTATAGCACTTCTTGCCCAGACAGGTTCTTTTGTTCCCGCTGACAGTGCACATATAGGAATTGTAGACCGTATATTCTGTCGTGTAGGGGCCAGTGACAATCTTGCCCGGGGAGAATCTACTTTTCTTGTAGAAATGACTGAAACTGCAAATATTTTACGCAGTGCAACAGAGCGTTCTCTTGTAATTATGGATGAAGTAGGTCGTGGTACAAGTACAGAAGATGGACTTTCAATTGCATGGGCAGTAAGTGAGTATCTTTTAAGTCGTATAAAATGCAAGACTCTTTTTGCAACTCATTATCATGAATTAACCAGACTAGAAAATGATTCTCTTTGCAAACTGTGTATGGCAGTTAGTGAAGAAGGAAATGAAGTTGTTTTCTTACGAAAGGTTATTGAAGGTTCAAGTCAGAACTCTTATGGTATACATGTAGCTCGACTTGCCGGAGTTCCGGAAACTGTTGTTGAAAGGGCAAAAAAGATTCTTGAAAAAATACAGGGGCAGGCTGAAGAAAATCCAGTAATTTCTGCAACAGAGATAACTTTTGAAGAAAGTAAGGATAATGTCAGTGAAGAAAAAAAGCCTTCTTATTCTGCTCCATCTTTATTTAGTGATGAAGAAATGGTACTTGATGAAATCTTAAGTCTAGATACAGATAACTTAACGCCAATTCAAGCCCTGCAGACTCTTGCAAGATTAAAGCAGACCCTTTCGGGCCGCTAGTTTTTAATTGCTGGGGCGTTTACAGAATTTGTACGTAAACCATGCACCCAAGTATCTGCCTACAAAACGGCTGGCTCTTGCTTTAAATCTCCATTTAAATGCAAACATTGAGTAGTGTTTTCCTTTTAGTGAAGCTTTAATGCAGTGTTCAACAGTTTTTTCAGGTGACTTTCCATGTCTTACTTCTTTTCTGGCACCTTTTGAAGCAACATTTGCAAATTCTGTACTTACAGGTCCAGGACAAAGTGACGTTACGCTTATTCCTTTGTGTTTTAATTCTGCAGCAAGTGCTATCGAAAAACTTAAGACAAAAGCTTTTGTTGCTCCATAGACTGCAAAATTTCCAAGTGGTAAAAAAGAAGCTAAACTTGCTGTGTTTATAATTCTTGCACCTTTTTTCATATAGGGCAAAGCGAAACCTGTAATTCCTGTCAGGGCTGTGCAGTTTACGTCTATCATCTGCATTTCTCTTAGAGTTGAAGTATTTGCAAATTCACCGTAAGTGCCAAAGCCTGCATTGTTTACTAAAATGCTTATTTCTATATCGTTTTCTTTTTCTAGAAGTTCCTTTATTTTTAAGGCACCATCTTTACCGTCAAGATCAACAGAAAAAGTTTTTATTTGTGGATAAAAATCTTTAAGGAGCGATTTATTTTTTTCTTCATCAATTGAATTTTTACATAAATCAAGTTTGTCCAAACGGCGGGCAATGAGCCAGATTTCGTCGCAGGTTTTTGAAATAATTTTATCTGCTTTTATTTTTTTACCTTTATCATAATATTTTTTTGCTTTAGATTTTAATTTAGCTGTTTCCTGTGCAAGTTGCCTTCCAAAGCATACTCCCATTCCGCTGGAAGCACCTGTAACAATGCATAGTTTTTTCATGCATACCTCGTGTTGTAAAAATGTAATGCAGAAAGTATAATGAATTTATTATGAATTATAAATATATTTTTAAGTTTTTTCTAATTTTGTTATCTGCTTTATTTTTATCATGTACTTCAAAAGCTGAAAAAAAAATTACACAATCAGAAATAAAACGCAATATCAGTGCACAAAAAGTTTATGAAAATTTACTTGAAGAATTAAAAGCAAAGGATATGGCTGTAGATTTATATTTAGCTTCGTTAAATAAAGTTCAACAGCTCTGTCAGGTATTTATTGTAAGTGTTGAAGGAAATAAAAAATATTTTCCTGTAGAAAAACAGTCGGCTGTAAATAAAGAATTTTCTTCACAAGAACCTTTGTTGCCAGGAGGAGTAATTTTATTTTCATTTAATTTAGATACTTCTGCAAAAGAAATAATGCAATATACTGATTCAATAAAAGATTATTACAATAGTAAAAATAATCCGCTTCCTTATATTGCATTAGATCAGGAAGGTGGAAATGTAAACCGCTTAAGAAAAATAGCTTCTTCTCTTCCTTCTCCAAAATATACAGCCGAAAATTATAATTTAAGTAAAGCATATAAAATTTATTCTAATCACGCAGAACAGACTTCTTTATTAGGCATTACAATGAATCTCGCACCTGTTGTTGAAGTTGAAACTGCTGAAAATAAAGATTTTTTAAATGGTCGATCATTTGGAGCTTTAGAAACTGTAGAAAAATATTCTGCAGTGCAAATACTTGCTTTTAGAAAAAATAATATAGGAAGTGTAATAAAACATTTTCCTGGAAATACAAATGATGATCCTCATTTAAATCTTCCAAAACTTAATCTTAATAAAAATGAGGCTGAAGAATTAAAGAAACCTTTTGTTTTTCTAAATAATATTTCTCCTGATGCAGTTTTAATGTCGCATGTTGTAATGAATATAAAAGATGTTTATGAAGAAAAAATACCTTCCTGTCTTTCACATTATTGGGTAAATGATATTCTTATTAATGAAACAGGTTTTAATGGACTTGTTATTAGTGATGATATTTTTATGTCTGCATTGCAAAATAATGGTTTTACACCACAAAAAGCTGCTTTGATGGCAATAGATGCAGGCGTTGATGTAATTATGATTAGTGAAAAACTTTTTGGCCATATAGCAAAAATACTTTATGATAAAGCAAATGAAGACTTTGTTTTTGACAGTAAATTGAAAAAGTCAGAAAAAAAAGTTATTGAATACAAACTTAAATACGGCATATTAAAATATAGTAAAAATACAGATGGTACTTATTCCATAAAAAATAATTTAAATTTTAAAACTATTGATGAACGAATGAAACTTTTTGAAAAAGCAAAAGTTCAGGGAGAAATACTTAATGGCTAAAGAAAAAAAACAAAAGCTTTGTGGAAAGCAGGGCTTTGATTTATATTATCTGAATGAATATGGAGAGCGCTGGCAGAATATAAAAAATTCTTTTAGTGATGAAAATGTTTATGTTCAGTTAAAAATGGGGGAGTGTAAGGAATATTTTTTAGATCCCGCAAGTCTTTGTGCCGCATTAAGTCTTCCCCTAGATAAGGCTCATACAATTGTAGACTTATGTGCAGCTCCCGGAGGAAAAACATTAGCCCTCGCATTAAATAAAAATGATGATAGTCTTCTTTATGCAAATGAACGTTCTTCTGACAGAAAAAGACGACTTGATCAGACAATTTTAAATTCTCTTGATGAAAGTGTACGTAAGAATATAATAACTTCCTGTTCTGATGCAGGTCTTTGGTGTAAAAAACACAATGAATGTTTTGATGCCATTTTGCTTGATGCTCCATGTTCTAGCGAACGTCATGTTTATCTTGATTCAAAATACCTTCAGATGTGGAGTGAGTCCAGAATAAAAACAATTGCTATGGAACAGTGGGCATTACTTTCTTCTGCCTTTCGTCTTCTTGCTCCGGGTGGATATTTGCTTTATTCAACTTGTGCATTAGCTTCTAAAGAAAATGATTTAATGATTGAAAAACTTACAAAAAAATTTAACTGTCTTGAAATACAGACTTTTGATTTTATAAAAGAAAGTGCAATTAATTCCCTTGAAAAAATAAAAAAATATGTAAGCAACAAAAATGATTTTTCGATAGATGAACTTTTTCAAAAAGCTGATAAAACTCTTTTTGGCTTTCATATTTTGCCCGATAAGGCATGGGGGGCAGGTCCGCTTTATTTTAGTCTTATAAAAAAGACCTCCAGTATTTTTGAAGAAAAAAATTAACATTTTAGAGATTTTATCTTGTCAAAATGGAGTTTTTTGACTATTATATGACACCGAGGTCATTTATGTCAGAAAAAAAAGTAAAAAATCGCTTAAAGGAAATACTTGAGATTGAAAAAAAACTTAACGGAATAAAAGACGTTGATGTTCTTCTTGAATCTCTTTTAACTTATGCCCGTCATATTTGTAATGCAGATGCAGGTTCAATTTATGAGTATGATTCAAATAAAAATCAGCTTAAAATTCTTTTTGGGCAAAATGATACCCAGCAGGCTAAACTTCAGGAAGGCGAAAAACTTCCATATTCTTCTTTTGAATTTATGGCAACAACATCTTCTATAAGCGGTTATTGTGCTTTGTTTAACAAGGTAATAAATATTGATGATGTATATAATATGCCTCGAACTTTAGAAGACGGCAGTGAAAGACCTTATAATTTTAATTCTTCTTCAGATGTTGCAACTAATTATCATACAAAATCTATGCTTACAATTCCTCTTCAGACACCAGGCGGAAAAGTTCTTGGTGTACTGCAGATAATTAATGCTCAGGATGAAGAAGGTAATGTAATTCCATTTCAGGAAAATCAGCAGCTTGATGTTTTACGATTTGCTTCTGATGCAAGTCATGCCTTGGATACGGCTTATATGACAAAATATATGGTTCATCGTATGGCAAAAATGGCAGCTTTTCGTGATCCAAAAGAAACTGCTGAACATGTAGAAAGGGTTGCAAAATTTTCAGTTGAAATTTATGACCGTTATGCTAGTAATAAAAATATTCCTTTTGAGCAGAGGGCAAAATTTCGTGATACACTTTCTCTTGCTGCAAAGTGTCATGATTTTGGAAAGGTAGGAATTACTGATTTAATTCTTAAGAAACCGGGTGCTTTTACAGAACATGAAAGAGCTGTAATGAAAAGTCATACATGCCTTGGTGCTCAGCTTTTCCCGGAAACAAATGATGATCTTGATGTTATGGCAAGGGAAATTTGTCTGCGCCATCATGAGCATTGGGATGGTGGCGAAAGAGCTTATCCTGGAATTGTTGACTGGGAAAATTGTCAGATTGGTGAAGAACTTGAGTGTGGTAAGCATTTAAAGGGGGAAGAAATTCCTCTTTCTGCACGAATTGTTGCTTTGGCTGATGTTTTTGATGCCTTAAGTCACCAGAGAGTTTATAAAGAAGCATGGTCTCTTGAAAATACGTTTAATGAGATTGAAAGACAAAGAGGTAGACAGTTTGATCCAGATATTGTAGATGCCTTTTTACAGATTAAGGAAAGAATTATTAAAATTAATTCAGTTCTCTAAAATTTTTTGGTGTAAGACTCTATCAAAACAGGATGAAAATGCCTGAAGTTCTTTTTCTGAAAAAGTATTCATTTTCTTTCCCATATTGATTCCTAGTGCCATAAACTGTAAATTTAGTTCCCTGTCGCGGAGCATGCGCTCTAGATTTTTTTCATCAAAGAGAGTTCCCCTGTCGTTTATGACTGTGATTTTTTTATCATATAGTTTTTTGGCAAAAGGTAAATCCCTTGTGATGACTAAGTCATTTTTATCTGCATTTTCTAGAATATAGTTATCTGCTTCCCCTTCTTTATTTTCGCATATAGTCATTTTAAAAAGTGAACTTTCAAAATCAAATGGAATAGGGCGGTTTGCAACGTAGTTTACCTGGATTTTATTTTTTTGAGCAGCTCTTAAAATTACAGATTTTACTTTTTTTGGGCAACTGTCTGCGTCTACCCAGATTTTAAATACCATTGTCTTCCAGTGCAGAATCGAGTTTTTCTATCATGCTTAATGTTAATCGCTCTGCTTCTGCTTCGTCATTGCCGTTAATTCTGTTTTGATAGAGTGCAGTTTCTTTCTTAGATTTGTACAGTTCGTCAACAAGAGTAATGCCTGCCAAAATGCTTACCTGTAACTGATTTTTTAATTTGCCCGCAGTTTGAATTGTATTACAGATATCTTTGTAGTAACCAAGAAGCTTTTTTAGATATTCATCATCTTCTTTAGCACTTACTGTAAAAGATGTTCCAAGAATGTCTATCTGTAATTTTCCCATATGCCTGTTGAATAAATTATTTAAATGAATTGAATTATTAGAATATTTCGAATGAAGTATCCATTTCTGCTTCCTGAACTTTTGTTTGTTCTGAAGGAGAAACGTTTTCTTCTGTTAAAACTTCTTCCTGTACTTCATTTGTTAATGAGTCCTGAGAGTCTTGAACGTTTTGTTCAAGATTAGAAGAAGTTGAACCGGCTCCGTTAAGAACTGAGTTCTCAACGGTAGAAAGCCGGTCAAGGGCTGATAAAATACCACGCTCAATTTTGTCCTGATCATTTTCCAAAGATGAAACCTGCTCCGATTTTTCAGAAAGCGCCTTTGTGAGCTCTGCGCATTTGCTACGTAAAGCATCGTTTTCTTTAGTAAGCTGTAAAACTGATGAGTTTAAGTCAGCAATTTTTGTAACAGCGGTTTCAACTTTTTTCTGTAATAATAGAACTTGATCAAGCGTAATCATTTTTTTAGCCTATTTAAGTGCGTTTTTTGCTACTTCAACAACAGCTTTGAATGCTGCTGGATCTTCAATAGCCATGTTGCTCAATGCCTTGCGGTTAAGAGTAACGTTAGCCTTTGTAAGACCGTCAATAAAGCGGCTGTAAGAAAGACCTTCTTCACGAACAGCAGCGTTAATACGTGCAATCCAAAGACTGCGGTAGTCACGCTTTTTAAGTTTGCGTCCGCTGTAAGCATGGTCAAGTGCCTTGTTTACTGCATCTTTTGCTGCTTTATAGTTTGATTTTCTGTCGCCGATATAACCCTTAGCGAGTTTTAAAATCTTTGCACGGCGGTTATTTCTTTTTGTTCCATCTACTGCTCTAGACATTTTATTCTCCTATTAACCGTATGGAAGCTGCTGCTTGCGGATGCGTGCTGCTGAGTCTTCTGAGAGAATGCCTGCTGAGCGCAAATGCATCTTTCTTTTTGATGATCTTTTTGTCAAAATATGACGAAGATTCATTTTCTTGTACTTGATTTTTCCAGTACCTGTAAGAGAAAACCTTTTAGCTGAGGATTTCTTTGTCTTCATTTTAGGCATTTTAACCTACCTCTACTTCTTGACTTTTGAACCGAGAGTCATTGACAGAAATCTGCCTTCCATAAGAGCCGGCTTTTCTACTGTATAACTTCCTTCTTCAAGTCTCTTTAAGATTTCGTCCAGAACATCATTACCTAATTCAGGGTGGGCAAGTTCACGTCCGCGGAAACGAACTGTAACTTTTACTTTATCCCCTTCATTTAGGAACTCCTGGACATGCTTTGCTTTTGTATCAAGGTCGCCTGTGCCGATTTTTGGCTGCATGCGAATTTCCTTAAGCTTTAGCACTTTCTGGTTTTTCTTGGAATCTCGGAGCTTTTTTTCCTGTTCAAACCGATATTTGCCAAAATCAATGATTTTACATACCGGTGGATTTGCATTTGGTGAAACTTCTACAAGGTCGAGTTCACGTTCTCTTGCCATTTTGAGGGCTTCACTAGTAGAGACAATGCCCTGCTGATTGCCTTCATCGTCGATAAGTCTGATCTCTCTTACGCGAATGTTTTCATTAACGCGTAAACCTTTATTGTCTGCCAACGCTCCTCCTTTGGTGTGTAAAACACTCATAAAGCATAAGGGGTATTTTATAGAAAAATATGCTGATTGTAAAGTGCAGATATAAAAAATTCAGTTAAAAATAAAATAAATTTGACACCATAAAAAAGTGGATTTAACATTATTTTAAGATTAC